>JANLSF010000487.1:0-9249 GCA_031362285.1 Gemmatimonadota bacterium
TCGAGCTGCCGCCTCCCCGAAGACTTATACCGCGTTACTGGGTACATACAAGGCACGGAGGCACGGAGAACTGCGAGAAAGACAGGGGCTGGGTTGGGAATCGGCGGGCTGGCTGGTGGCGGCGCGTTCGCCGAGCAAACCATCAAGCTCTTTGCCGTCCTCGAGGTCCTCCATGCCTCTGCGCCTCTGTGGTAGAGCCGTTCTTGCCGTGGCAGAGCCGTTCTCGCTTGTGGTGAAGGCGCTTTCTCCGCCGCTCTTCGTGCGCAGCAACAGCGCCGTCGCCCGCTCCACCGCGATCAGCGCGACGGACATCCGGGAGCTGACGACTCTCCACCGGCCGGGGCGCACGCTGCCGCGTCGGCGGAGCCTGCGCTCGCGGGCGTCAGTACTGCCAGCGCACGGCGACGAAGGGCACCGTCTTGAACTGCTGGTACTTGGCGCTCGCCCCGCTCACCCGATCGGTGACGTCGAAGTTGGTCACGAAGTGCGTGGTGCCGCCGCGTATCGAGAGCGTGGGCAGCACCCTCCACGCCACGTAGGTCTCGGAATTGAGCGCCCCGATGTCCGGGGTGCCGCCGAGGAGGAGGGAGCCGCGCTGCAGCGTGGCCCGGAGCGGCCCACTGAACTGATCGGCGCCGAGCGCGCCTCCAGCCAGGTCGATGTTGAACCCCACGGAAAAACCGGCGAGCAGGTCGAGCTCCGCAACGGCCGCCACGGCCAGGCCGTAGGCGTTGGGAGCGAGCGAGATGGTGGTCGGCAGCGCGGTCGAGACGGAACCGCGGTTGGTGAAGGTGCCGGCGTCACCCGTGTAGCTCGTGAACCGGATGCCGCCGCTCAACGTGAGCCGGTCAAGCACGCTGACGAGTGGCCGCCAGGCGGCCGTGCTCACGCGCAACGCGCCGCTCCCGGCCCCGATCGAGGCATCGACGCCCTCCAGACCTTGCGCCCCCACGACGGTCGGGGCGTTGACGCTGACGCCGAGCAGGATGGCAACGATCGTGCGGACGATCATGAGCAGCTCCGGAAGGTTCAGGCGTGCGACGAAACTACAGCGCCGTGCCGGACGTGACGAGGGGGCGCTGGGCGCCGACCGGCGTCCGGCTAGTGTCGCAGTAGCGCCGTCGCCAGCTCCACCGCGATCAGCGCGATGATGATCCACTCCAGCACCTCGGCGCGCGCGGCCTGCGCCTCGGCATTGAGCATCGCGTACGTCTCGCGGATGATGCCGAGCTTGCGCTCGATGCCGGCGCGCCAGGCGCGTTCCCTGAAGACGTCGAGGGCCGCCTGGTAGACGCGGGCCAGGTACACGTCGTCGGTGACCTTGAGCGAGTTGTCCACCCGCTCCACCAATTCGGTGGCGTCGGCCACGAGGCGCTGCCGGTCGCGCAGCAGCGGGGAGTAGCGCCGCGTGAACCGCCCGCCGCCGCGCATGGTGTCCATGCGGTCGTACATCCGCTTGACTTCGCCGTCGAGGATCGAGTCGAACCAGCGGAGCTCGAGCAGCTGCGCGTTGGCGAATTCCACGATCAGCTGCACGTCGGACTCGCCCGCTGAATCCTCGATGACGAGGGCGGCGTCCCACGCGAGCACGGTGAGGTCGTCGGCATAGTACGAGAAGCGGCGTGGCAGCAGCTCCTTGAGCGCCCCCTCGTGGAGGGGCCGCGTCTCGCCGAGCAGGAGCGGTGCCACCTCGGCGTCGCCGAGCCGCGAGAGGGCGGCCGGGGTCCCGTCCGGCTCGCGGAGGCGCCGCACGCGGAAGGCGGTGTATTCCTCGGTGACGCGCGCCAACTGTGGCCGGATGATGGCCGGAGCGATCCGCTCGAGCAGCAACTTCACGTGATGGTCGAGCACCGGGACGTTGGCGCGCTCCCCCTGCACCGCCATGCCGAAGCGCACGTAGTCCGGCCACGGCAGGTCGGCCGGTGGGCGCACCACGAGGCGGAGCGCGGCCACGCCGAACTCGTAGATGCGGGCGCCGATCTCGACGTCGCGCGCCTCGCCGCCGATCATGACGGTCTCGGTGCCGAGCATCACCGAGACGGGCGGATTGGCGATCTGCAGCGCCTGCGCCTCGCCGCGCACGAGCTTGATGCGCTCGGGGGCGCTCGTGGCGAGCAGGTCGAGCACGGCGTCGAGGCGGACTTCGTCGCCGATGTCGTAGAGGCGGTAGACGACGGCGACGCCGTCGACGCGGAGGTCGGACAGGGGCATGGGGTGACTCTCCCGCCGCACCGGCATGGGGCGCGCGGGGATGCAGGCAAGCTACCCGAGGCGACGAGCAACGGTTTCGGCGCCCCCCTTGTCACAAGGCGGTATCACCCGCGATTACCTCCCGCCCGCCCCGCCCCGCCCATGCGTCTTCGCTTCGCGCTCGCCATCGTGCTCCTGGCGACCGGCTCCGCCACGTCGCGGGCCCAGACGCCCACCGACCGGTTCCGCGGGCGCGTGACCGGCGACTCGGGCCAGGCGGTCGTGGCCGCCACGGTGTTCGTCACGCGCGGCCCGGACCGCGCCATGCTGCAGACCACGACTGACTCGTCGGGACGCTGGGCGCTCGAGTTCGCGCATGGCACGGGCGACTACCTCGTGGCCGTGAGCGCCGTGGGGTTCACCACGGCGCGTCGACGCGTGCAGGCGGAGAACGCGGACCAGCACGCCTTCACCACCGACTTCGTGCTGACGCGCGACCTGAACACGCTGGCGGCGGTCAAGATCACGGCCGACAAGCCGGAGCGCGCGGTGGCGAGCGCGAGCCCGTACGCGGTGGAAACGGGCTCGAGCGAGAAGTGGGCCGACGGGGTGGTGGGCCAGATCGCACCGGGCACACTCGGCGACCTCAATGCCACCGCCGGCACGATGCCCGGCATCACGGTGGGGGCCGGCGGGCCGTCGTTGCTCGGAGCCGGCGCCGAGTCGAACCTGTCGACGCTGAACGGGATGGCGCTGCCGGGCGGCGCGTTGCCGCGCGCGGCGCGCGCCAACACGCGCGTGACCGGGGCCACCTACGACGCGACGCGTGGCGGCTTCGCGGGCGCCAACATCGACGTGCAGCTCGATGCCGGCAATCGCCGGTTCCAGCGGCGCTCCGCGTACCTCACGTTCGACGCGCCCGCGCTGCAGCTGACCGACGCGGTGGGACGCGCGCTCGGGGTGCGTTCGCAGGCGACGAAGGGCAGCGTGGGGATGGACGGCGAGCTGATCCGCCAGGCGCTCACCTACAACGTGTCGCTCGAGTTGTCGCAGTCCGCGAGCGACCCCGCCACGCTGCTCTCGGCGGACGCGGCGACGTTGGCGCTGGCCGGCGTGGCCGCCGACTCCGCGGCGCGCCTGCGCGCCGTGTCGGCCGCGCTCGGCGTGCCCTTGTCGGGCGCCGGCGTGCCGTTCGGCCGTGAGCGGAACGGCGTCACGTGGCTGGGACGGATGGACGACACGCGCGACACCCTCGATGCGCGGACGCTCACCACGTACCTGTCGTACAACCGGAGCGGCGCGCTCGCGTTTGCGCCGCGCTCGTCTCCCGCAGCCGGGGGGGCGCGCACCGACCGTGCGCTCGGCGTCCAACTGCAGGCATCGGACTACTTCGGCGAAGGACGTCGCACGCTCAACCGGGCGAAGCTCGGCTTCAGCCAGACGGCGAACGAAACGGCGCCGTATCTCGCGCTGCCGGGGGCCAGCGTCCTGGTGAACTCGGCGGCCCCTGAAGCGAACGGCCTCGCGACGCTGTCGGTGGGCGGCAACCCGTTCCTGGCATCCAAGGAAGCGCGGTGGACCGCCGAAGCGTCGGATGAACTGCTCTGGACGGCGGGCGGCAAGCGCCACCTGTTCAAGGCGCTGGCGTGGGGTCGCGTGGACGGGCTCACGCAGGCGGCCGTGCCGAACGCCAACGGCCAGTTCGCGTTCAACTCGATCGCCGACTTCGCGGCCGGGAAGGCGGCCAGCTTCTCGCGCACGCTCGTGCAGCCCGAGCGCGTCGGCACGGCGTGGAATGCGGCGCTGGCGTTCGCGCACCAATGGGCGCCGTCGCGCACCTTCAGCGTGTTGTATGGCGCGCGCGTGGAACTCGACGGCTTCGGCGCCGCGCCCGCGCGCAACGCCGCGCTGGAGGGCGCGCTCGGCGTGGCCACCGGCGTGGCGCCGGGGCGCGTGCACGTGAGTCCGCGCGTCGGTTTCTCGTGGACGTACAGCCGCGAGAAAGAGAATGGCAATGGCACCCATAGCACGCCGTCCGGCACCATCTACCGCAACACGACGGGAGTGCTGCGCGGCGGCATCGGCGAGTTCCGCGACCTGCTGCGGGCCGACCTGCTGGCCGATGCGTCGGCGCGCACCGGGTTGCCGGGCAGCACGCAACAGCTCGCGTGCGTGGGCAGCGCCATTCCGTCGCCGAACTGGGCGGCGTTCCTCTCGAGCCGTGGCAACATCCCGGCCAGCTGCGTCGGCGGCGGTGGATTCCTGATCGACTCGGCGCCGCCGGCCACGCTGATCGACCGCTCCTTCGACGTGGGGCGCAGCTGGCGCGCCACGCTCGACTGGAGCCAGAACATCGGCGTCCTGCTGCTCAAGGTGAGCGCGATGGGCGCCTACGACCTCAACCAACCGGGGACGATCGACGCGAACTTCGCGGGCGTGTCGCGCTTCACGCTCTCGGGCGAGGGCAACCGTCCCGTGTTCGTGCCGGCCACGGCGATCGACACGGGAAGCGGCGCGCTGTCGGCAGCGGCCGGGCGCCGCTCGCCGGCCTTTGGCGGCGTGGGGGTGCGGACGAGCGACCTGCGCGGCTACGGTGGCCAACTCACCATGACCGTGGCGCCCGACATGTTCAAGATTCCCCGCATTCCGGGGAGTCCGTACATGTCGCTCGCGTACACCCTGCAGGGATCGCGGCGCGAGTATCGCGGCTTCGATGGCGCCGGCTTCGGCGATCCGCGCACCGTGGAGTGGGGCCCCGCCGCCTCCGACGCGCGCCACATCGTGGTGCTGCAGGGCGGCTTCTTCACCGAACGCACGGGCGCGATCACGCTGTTCATGCGCGCGCAATCGGGGCTGCCGTTCACGCCCCTCGTGCAGGGCGACGTGAACGGCGACGGGCGCGGCGGCGATCGCGCCTTCATCCCGGATCCCGCCACGGCCCCGGACACGTCGCTGGCGCGGCAACTGCGCGGGTTGCTGGCCACCGGCTCGGCCACCGCGCGTGAGTGCCTGGTGCCGTACCTCGGGCGCGTTGCCGACCGCGGGGGGTGCCGCACGCCATGGAGCACCACCCTGAACGCACAGTGGCGGCTGCCCCTGCCCCGCGTGATCGCGCGGCGCTTCGCCGCCCGGCTCTACCTGGAGAACGTGCTCGGGGCGGTGGACCAGATTGCGCATGGCGCCGGCGGACTGCGCGGCTGGGGCGGGCCGATGAACCCCGACCCCGTGCTGTTGGTGCCGCGCGGCTTCGACTCGACGGCGCGCAGCTTCCGCTACAGCGTGAATCCGCGATTCGGCGAGACCCGCCCCGCATTTACCCTCGACCGGGCGCCCTTCCGGCTGACGCTCGATTTCTCGCTCGCCTTCCACACCGACTTCGACCTGCAGGAACTGCAGCGGGCGCTCGAACCCGTGAAGGTGCAGCAGCGGTGGGAGCGCCGGTCGGCCGACTCGCTCGCCTCGTTCTACCTGCAGAACACCTCGAGCGTGCACAAGATCATGATCGCCGAGGCCGACTCGCTCTTCCTGAGCCGGTCGCAGGTGGCGGCGCTCCGGCGTGCCGACTCGGTGTATTCCGCGCGCGTGCGGGCCGTGTTCGTGTCGCTCGGCGCGTACCTGTCGCAGTTCAGCGATGGGGTGGCCCCCAAGGCGGCGCTCGACAGCTCGATGGCCGCGCAGAAGGCGTACTGGAGGATCTTCTGGGACCAGCCCGAGCTTGCCGACTCGCTCGTGAACAGCGCGCAGCGCGACCTGATCCCGATGCTCTCGGGGATGCTGGGGGTGCCGAAGAAGGAGCGCGAGAACTCGCAGTGGCAATTCGGACACCCGGTGACGCTGGTGGACCCGAAGCCGCGGGCACCGGTGGCGGCGGCAACACCGCCGCGAGGGTGACGGGCCGAGTAGGTTGCGCGCGTGTCGACTTGCCGCCCTGACGGGCTCCCCACCCACGCGCGCGGCACGTGACCCACACCGCCCCCGCTGCCGAGCCCGACACGGACCCGCGCCGGTGGCGCGTGCTGGCATTGCTCGCGCTCGCGGAGTTGCTGGGGCTGTCGTTGTGGTTTGCGGGGAGCGCGGTGGCGCCGCAACTTGGGGCGCGCTGGGGGCTCGAACCGGCGCAGCTCGCGTGGTTGACGATGGCCGTGCAACTCGGCTTCGTGGTGGGCACGGCGCTCATGGCGGTGTTCAACCTGGGCGACCTCGTGCCGGCCAAGTGGCTGTTCACGGTGAGCGCGCTGGCGGGGGCGGCGGCGAACGCCGCCGTGCCGGGCACGGAGACGCGCACGAGCGGGCTGCTGCTCCGTGGCCTGACCGGCGTGGCGCTGGCGGGGGTGTATCCGCCGGCCATGAAGATGGCCGCCACCTGGTTCAAGGCGGAGCGTGGCCTCGCGGTGGGCACGGTGGTGGGCGCGGTGACCGTGGGTTCGGCGACCCCGTGGTTGATCCGCGCGCTGCTGCCCTCGGCGAACGTGCAGCCGGTGATGCTGCTCTCGAGCGCGAGCGCGGTGGCCGCGGCGGCGCTCATCCAGCTCTATCACGACGGGCCGTATCCGTTTGCGCCGAGGCCGTTCTCGTGGGGGCTGGTGGGCACGGTGGTGAGGTCGCGCAAGTGGCGGCTGGCGACCGGCGGCTACCTGGGGCACATGTTCGAGCTGTACGCCCTGTGGACCTGGATGGCGACGTGGATGGCGGCGAGCCTGGCCTCGCGCAACGAGGCGCACTGGGTGGGGGCGCCGGCGCTGTTCACCTTCGTCACGGTGGCCTCGGGGAGTGTGGGGTGCATCGTGGGCGGTCGACTGGCGGACCGGACATCGCGCCCTTGGCTGGTGACGTGGGCGCTCGCGATCAGCGGCGCGTGCACCGCGGGAGCCGGGCTGCTGTTCGGCGCGAGCTGGTGGCTCGCGCTCCCGGTGGCGGTGGTGTGGGGCGCGTCGCTGGCGGCGGACAGCCCGCAGTTCAGCGTGATGGTCACGGAGAGCGTGGAGCCGCACGCGGTGGGGACGGCGCTCTACGTGCAGACGTCGCTGGGGTTCCTGCTGACCCTCACGAGCATCGCGCTGGTGCCGGTCCTGGCGGGGGCCATCGGCTGGCCGTGGGTGTTCGCGGTGCTGGCGGTGGGACCGGCGCTCGGGATCTGGTCCATCTCGCGGCTTTCGACGCCGGCCTGACCGGCGCTGGCCGGCGACGGCACGCTGCCGCGCGCCCACGGCAGCTCGGCGGACCGGGGCGGCGGGACGACCGGCGGGCTGTCTCGTCCTCTCAGGGAGGCGCCCGTCCCCGGCTCGGCCCGCGATCCGCTTGGGCGACGTGGGGCGCGCGCCGACACTAGAGGCACCCCCCCACCCGCTCCCGCCATGCGCTACCTGTTCGTCAAGATCGCCGTCTCGGTCGTCGTCCTGATCGCCCTCGCCGGGTGGTTCTGGCACCCCGCCCTGTGGGCCTACGTGGCCGTGGCACCGCTGATCGCGCTCGGCGTGTCGGACATGACGCAGACCAAGCAGGCGGTGCGGCGGAACTTCCCGCTCATCGGCCACGGCCGGTACCTGCTCGAGCGGATCCGCCCCGAGATCAACCAGTACTTCGTCGAGTCGAACAACGACGGGCGCCCGTTCAGCCGCAACGACCGGTCGGTGGTCTACCAGCGGGCCAAGGGCGACCTCGACACGCTCCCGTTCGGCACGCAGCGCGACGTGTACGCGCAGGGATACGAGTGGATCAACCACTCGCTGGCGCCCAAGCATCCCGACCACTCGACGGAGCGCGTGCTCGTGGGGGGCCCGCAGTGCACGCAGCCGTACTCGGCGTCGATCTTCAACGTTTCGGCCATGAGCTACGGGTCGCTCTCCCTGGCCGCGGTGCAGGCGCTCAACACGGGTGCCAAGCTCGGCAACTTTGCGCACAACACCGGCGAGGGGGGCATCAGCCCGCACCACCTGGCGCCGGGCGGCGACCTGGTCTGGCAGATCGGGACGGGCTACTTCGGCTGCCGCGACGCGGCGGGCAACTTTTCCGAGGCGGAGTTCGTGAAGCGCGCGACGCTCCCGAACGTGAAGATGATCGAGGTGAAGCTCTCGCAGGGCGCGAAGCCGGGGCACGGGGGCATCCTGCCGGCCAAGAAGCTCACGGCGGAGATCATCGCGATCCGCGGCGTGGAGCCGGGCAAGGACGTGATCTCGCCGCCGGCCCACGGGACGTTCTCGACGCCGACGGGGCTGCTCGAGTTCGTGCAGCGGCTGCGCGTCGCCTCGGGCGGGAAGCCGGTGGGCTTCAAGCTGTGCGTGGGGAAGCGTCGCGAGTTCCTGGGGATCGTGAAGGCGATGCTTGCCTCGGGGATCACGCCGGACTTCATCACGGTGGACGGCGGCGAGGGCGGCACGGGGGCGGCGCCGATCGAGTTCTCGGACTCGGTGGGGACGCCGCTCAACGAGGGGCTCTCGTTCGTGCACAGCGCGCTGGTCGGCGCGGGGCTGCGCGACCGGATCCGCGTGATCGCCTCGGGGAAGGTCAACACCGGGTTCCAGATCGCGACGAAGGTGGCGCTGGGCGCCGACATGTGCAACGCGGCGCGCGCGATGATGTTCGCGCTCGGGTGCATCCAGGCGCTGCGCTGCAACAGCAACACCTGCCCGACGGGGGTGGCGACGCAGGATCCCGAGCTGGTGGCGGGGCTGCACGTGGGGGACAAGAGCCAGCGCGTGGCGCGCTACCACCGCGAGACGGTGAAGAGCTTCTTCGAGGTGCTGGGGGCCTCGGGCCACGAACGGCCGTCGGACCTGCGGAGCTGGCACATCCTGCGGCGCGTAAGTCCCACCGAGGTGCGGAACTACAGCGAGATCTATCCGTCGCTGGAGCCGGGGGCGCTGCTCGCGGGGGCGGTCATCGGTCCGCTGGCGCGGCCGTGGTCGGCGGCGAGCGCAGCCAGCTTCTGAGGGGGGGAGGAGCCTCTTTCACCACAGAGCCACAGAGGCACGGAGAACTGCGAGAACCACCAGGGACTTCGTTGGTTGGCCGTCGTGCGGGCCGGCCCCGCACCCACCAGCCGTACCCCAGAAAAACCCC
>JANLSF010000496.1:0-7727 GCA_031362285.1 Gemmatimonadota bacterium
CGCGTGCAGGGGCACCAGGTCGACCCCCTGCTCGCCTCGTGGGAGGTCGCGGAGAGTGCGCCCGGTGCCGTCGTGCTCCCGTCGGGCTTGCGCGCCGCGCCCCTCGCGTGGGTGCCCACGACGGTGCCGTCGACCGTCGGGTCGTCGTTGCGCGGGGCCGGCTTGTGGAGCCTCGACGACGGCGCCCGCCGCTTCGACGCCCGTGACTGGTGGTACCGCACCCGCTTCAACGCCGAGCCCGCCCATCCGCTCGAACAGCTCTGGCTCTGCTTCGATGGCCTGGCCACGGTGGCCGATGTCTGGCTGAACGACGAGCTGTTGTTGTCGAGCGAGGGGATGTTCACGGCGCATGAGCGCCGGGTGGACGGGGTGCTCCGCGCCGAGAACGAACTGGTGATCCGCTTCCGGTCGCTCGACGCGCTCCTGGCCGCGCGGCGTCCGCGTGCGCGCTGGCGCGCACCCATGGTGGAGCAGCAGCAGCTTCGCTGGTATCGCACCACGCTGCTCGGCCGCACCCCGGGCTGGTCGCCCCCCGCAGCGGCCGTGGGTCCGTGGCGGGGCATCCGGCTCGAGCGGCGCCGCGGCGTGACGATCGATCAGCTGCACCTCCGCGCCCACTCCGACGGAACGCTCGACGTCGATGGTGTGCTGTCTGGCCTCGATGGCACGCCCGTGTCGCGCGCCGAGATCGTGCTCGAGCGCGATGGCCGGGTGGTCACCGGCGCGTTGGCCCCGCGAGGCGCGTCCGGGGCGGTCGGCGGGCGACTGGTGGTGCCCGACGTCGAGCGCTGGTGGCCGCACACGCACGGCAACCCGGCCCTGTACGCGGCCCGGCTGCGCGTCACGCACGGCGGCGGAACGATCGACGCCGACGTGGGCGCCGTCGGATTTCGCTCGGTGTCGCTCGCGCAGGACGACGGCGACTTTTCCGTCCGCGTCAACGGCGCTCCGGTGTTCTGCCGAGGGGCCTGCTGGACGCCGCTCGATCCCGTCTCCCTCGGTGCGGATCCGGTCGAGGAGGCACGCGCGCTGTCGCAGGTCGTCGATGCCGGGATGAACATGCTCCGGGTCGGCGGCACGATGGTCTACGAGAGCGACACCTTTCTCGACCAGTGCGATGCGCGCGGCGTCCTGCTCTGGCAGGACTTCATGTTCGCGAATCTCGACTACCCGGACGGCGACGCCACCTTCGTCGCGGCAGTCCACGAGGAGGCGCGCCAGCAACTCGCCCGGTTGCAGGGGCGGCCGAGCCTCGCGGTGCTCTGCGGCAACAGCGAGGGGGAGCAACAGGCCGCCATGTGGGGTGCGCCGCGTGAACGGTGGACGCCGGCGCTCTTCCACGAGCAGCTGGCGACCTTGGCGCAGGCAGCGTGCCCCGACGTCCCGTACTGGCCATCGTCGGCGCACGGCGGTGCCTTCCCGCACCAGGGTAACGCGGGGTCGTCCTCGTACTACGGCGTCGGCGCGTACTTGCGCCCGCTCGAGGATGCGCGCCGCGCCGAGGTGCGCTTCGCCTCGGAGTGCCTCGCCTTTGCCAACGTGCCCGACGATGGCACGCTCGCGCTCCTCCCCGGCGGTCACGCCGTGAAGGTGCACCACCCGGCGTGGAAGACACGCTCCCCGCGCGACCTCGGCGCGGGATGGGATTTCGATGACGTGCGCGATCACTACCTCGCGCTCCTCTTTCGCGTCGATCCGCTTGCGCTGCGCTACGCGGAGCACGAGCGCTACCTCGCCCTCTCGCGCGTCGTCACGGGCGAGGTCATGGCCGCCGTCTTCTCCGAATGGCGTCGGAAGCGCTCGCTCACGCGCGGTGGGCTGGTCTGGTTCCTGCGCGACCTCTGGCCGGGCGCGGGCTGGGGGTTGGTCGACTCGACCGGCGCGCCCAAGGCGGCCTGGTACTACGTCAAGCGGTCCCTCGCGCCGGTCGCCCTGTCCTTCTCCGACGAGGGCGGGAACGGCCTGTTCGTGCATCTCGTCAACGACCGGCCACAGGCCGTGCAGGCGACCCTCGAGGTCACGCTCCACCGCGCCGGCGAGGTGCGCGTCGGCCACGCGGTCCAGCCGGTCGAGCTGGCGGCGCGCTCCGCGCTCGAACTGAACGCCGCCACGCTCTTCGACGGCTTCCACGACCTGAACCATGCCTACCGGTTCGGCCCGCCGGGTCACGATGTCGTGAGCGCGATCCTGCGCGACGAGGGTGGCGCAACGCTGGCGCGGGCGTTTCACTTCGCGACCGGCCTTCCCAACGCGCAGGAGTTCGATGTCGGCCTCTCGGCCGAGGTCACGCCGGCGCCGGATGGCACGCGCGACGTCGTCGTCCGCGCCCGTCGCTTCGCGCAATCCGTGACGGTCACCGCCGACGGCTTCGACGTCGACGACAATCACTTCCACGTGGCGCCCGGCGGCGAGCGGCGCGTGCACTTGACGCCCACCGCCGGGGCGAAAGCCCATCCGCCGGGATCGTCGCCACGGGTGACCGTGCAGGCATTGAACGCCCACGCGACGGCGACCGCGACGTGACCGCGACATGACCGAAGCCGCGCGCCCCCAACTCCCGCAGGCGGAGCCACGCTATTTCGGCCCGGCCGACCGGCCGAGACTCGGCTGGCTGCACCGGAGCGCGCCGGGCGCGCCGCCGCGCGCCGAAGGGTTCGTGGTGTGCAATCCGTTCGGGAGCGAGTTGCTGCGCGCGCACCGGAGCCTCCGCCACTTCGCCGAATCGGCTGCGCTGCTTGGCGTGCCGGCGTTCCGCTTCGACTACGACGGCACCGGCGACTCGGCCGGCACCGACCGCGACGCGGGGCGCCTCGCCGCCTGGGTGCAGAGCGTGCACGACGCCATCGACGAATTGAAGCGGGCCACCGGCGTGACCCGGGTTCACCTGCTCGGCGTGCGCCTCGGGGCCACGCTCGCGGCGCTCGCGGCCGTTCGCCGTGAGGACGTCGCCGGGCTGGTGGCGGTCGTGCCGGTCGTGTCCGGCAAGAAGTGGTTGCGCGAAATCCAGGCCCTGCAGGTGGCCACGCGCGTGGGCACGCCGCCACCGAGCGTGGCCGTCGAGGTTGGCGTCCGCGAGAGTGCCGGCTTCGTGCTGCAGACCGAGACCTGGGACGCGCTCGCGAACGTCGACTTGCTCGCACTCGAACGGCCGCCCGCCGCGGAGATCCTGGTCATCACGCGCGCCGACCTCGCGCCCGATGCGTCGTTCGCCGAGCGCATGGGCTCTCTCGGCGCGCGGGTGGAGCATCGCGCGCTCCCCGGGTTCACGGAGATGATGTTTGACCCGCACGAGACGATCCTCCCGTCGGCCATGATCGACGCCGTGTCCGTCTGGCTCGATGCGCGCGTACCGCGCCGCGCCCCCGATGGCAGCCCCACGCCATCGAACGTCCCGGCGGGTACGCGCGTGCGCGTGGCTCCCGGTGTGGAGGAGGCCGCGGTGCTGCTCGACGAGCGCGGCGCCCTGTTCGGGATCGTGAGCGCACCGGCTGGTCGCGCTCCGGCGACCCGGGCGGTGGTGATGCTGAATTCCGGCGCGAACCATCGGATCGGCCCGGGCCGACTGTACGTGGAGCTGGCGCGCCGCTGGGCCGCCCGCGGGTACCTCGTGCTGCGCGTGGACCAGAGTGGCATCGGCGACAGCTCGCCACGGCCGGGCGAGGGCGAGAACATCGTGTACGCCAGGTCGGCCACGCGGGACGTGGAGGCGGCCGTGGCGTTCCTCCGCGAGCAGTGGGGGGCAACGTCGTTCAGCGCGATGGGGATCTGCTCCGGTGCCTACGACTCGCTCAAGGCCGCCGTGGCCGGCGTGGCGCTCGACCGCGTGGTGGCGTTGAACCCGCTCGTGTTCTTCTGGAAGGAGGGCATGTCGCTGGACGTGCCTCCCTATCAGATGGTCGAATCGGCCGCCCAGTACCGCAAGTCCATGTTCGAGGGCCGGAAGTGGCTGAAGCTCCTCGCCGGCAAGGTCAACTTGGCCGCGATTGCGCGTGTGGTGCTCCACGCGACGTCGAGCAAGGTCGCGGGATGGGCTCGCGACGCCGCTCGACGCCTCGGGCGACCGATGGCCGACGACCTCGGCGCTGAACTGGAGGGACTGGCGCAGCGTGGCGTCGCCGTGGCCTTCGTCTTTTCGGCCGGTGATCCGGGCGAGGAGTTGTTGCGGGTGCAGGCCGGCTCGTCGCTGCGTCGTCTCGTGCGGGACGAGCGCGTGCGCATTCACCGGATCGTGGGCCCGAACCACACCTTCACCCCGGTCTGGTCGCATGCCCTGCTCGCGGCGAAGCTCGACGAGGCGCTGGGCGTTGAATGAACGCGTCATCGCTCGAACTCGCCGGGCTGCGCACCCTGGTGGTCGAGCCTGACGAGCCGGTGGCGCGCACTGTCGTGATCCTGCACGGCCACGCGATGCTGCCCGAAGACCTGGCGCCCTTTGCGCACTCGTTGGGCGTGCACGCCCGGTTCCTCCTCCCCGAGGCGCCCGGGCGCGCGGCCCCGGCGGGCCGCGCCTGGTGGCCGATCGACGACGAGGCACGCGCACGCGCGCGCGAGGCTGGGCCGCGCCACCTCTTCCACGAGCGGCCGCCCGGCGCTCTCGAGGCTCGGCGCGTTCTGCTCGCGCTGCTCCGCGAGGTGCGCGAGCGCTGGGGTGACCACCCCCTGGCCCTCGTCGGCTTTTCCCAGGGCGGCATGCTCGCGTGTGACACCGTCCTGCGCGACGATCCGCGCGTCGCCGCGCTCGCGCTCCTCTCGTCGTCCTGCATCACCGGCGATGAGTGGGTGTCGCTCGCCCCTCGGGCTCGCGGATTGCCCGTGCTGGTGAGTCACGGCCGGTCGGACCCCGATCTCGCGTTCGGCGCCGGCGAACGCCTCCGCGACGTGCTGGAACAGGGTGGCGCGCAGGTGAGCTGGGTGCCATTCGACGGGGGACACGAGATCCCGCTGCTGGTGTGGCGCCGCCTGCGGGCCTTTCTCTCAGGCCTCTGACGCGGTCGGCTCGGCGGGCCGGGTCGCGAGCCGCGGCGCGAGACGATCCTTGAGGTCGAGGAACGGTTTCTCCAGCACCCGCCACGAGAGGAGCGCCGCGAGCGTGGACAGTCCCAGGATGCACCCGATGTACACCACCAGCTTGAGCAGGCGGGAGATCGGATCGCCGCTGTTGATCGTGTCGGAGAGGTACGGCATGAGGGCCCATTGCAGCGGCGAGTGGATGACGTAGATCGCGTAGCTGTAGGTGCCGAGAAAGCGGAGCCATTTCGCCGAGAGGGCCCGTTGCACGACGATGGCCCGGCCCGTGGATGGCGCCACGCAGTAGTAGACCAGCGCCGTCGAGAGCAGCGCGCTCAGCGTCTGCCCGAGCACGCGCACCGGCAGGTACGGCTCGTTGAAGCCGTGCGCGAGGATTGCGAACAGCACGAGCGCGCCGAGCGACGCTGTCGTGACACGCCCCATCTGCCGCTCGAGCCAGGCGCGCCCGGAGGCCTCGCGCATGAGCAGGGCGAGCAACGCACCCGCAGCGAGCGCATCCCAGCGCGCCACCGTCCACTGGTACCCGGCATCGGCCGGGAACCACGGGTGCGCCAATCCCAGGCGGATGAACGGGGTCACGAGGATCAGGGCGACGCAGAGAATGATCGTCCGCCGACGCGAGAGCACCGACACGAGCAGCGGCCAGCACAGGTAGAACTGCTCCTCGACGGCGAGCGACCAGAAGTGGGGCAGCCCGGCGATGCCATGCCCGAACGGCGCGCCCCAGTTCGACAGGTAGCTCCAGTACCACCACTGGTTCTGCCGGGCCGCTGCCGCCCAGGCCGGCACGTGCGCCACCTGCGGCACCACGAACAGGGCGACCAGCAGCGCCGCGTAGTACAGCGGGAAGATCCGCAGCGTGCGTCGGACGTAGAAGTGCCGGAAGTACCTCGGGGAGCCGAGCGCATCGACGAGGATCCCCGTGATCAGGTAGCCCGACAGCACGAAGAACAGCTGCACCCCGACCCAGCCGGTCGAGGTGACCGCCAGCGTGAGCTTGAGCAGGAACGACCCGGTTCCGGCGTTGATCCACGCCGCGTTGTGGATCAGGACCACGAGGATCGCGAGGCCCCGAACGCCGTCCGCGGCAGGCACGTGACGTGCAGAGGGCAGCTCCCCGGCCAGCTGTTGCGTCACGAAATGCTCGCTCCCTCGCGGACCACCGCTCCATGCACAGCAGGACTGTCCTCGAAGCTAGTCCGGCCGCTCGTCCGGACGCGAGCGCCCCTACCGCCGTCCCCGCTGCGCACGGTAACGTTCATGGGCCTCCAACCCCCACCCGCATGATCTTCCTCGGGCTCGTCATCGCCGCTGTCGCCGTGCTCTTCCTGTCCTCGTTCAAGATCATCGGGCAGGCCGAGGTCATGGTCATCGAACGGCTTGGTCGCTTCAATCGCGTGGCCCGCTCCGGCCTCAACATCCTCCTCCCCCTCATCGAGCGCCCGCGCAGCATCGACGTGCACTACTTCGAGGCCGACGCGAGCGGGATCAAGAAGATCACCACCGGATCCACCGCCCGCATCGACCTCCGCGAGCAGGTCCTCAACTTCCCGCGCCAGCCGGTCATCACCAAGGACAACGTCACGATCGACATCGACGCCGTCATCTACTACCGCGTCTCCGATCCGCAGAAGGCCACCTACGCCATCCAGAACCTCCCCTTCGCCCTCGAGACGCTCACCAAGACCACGCTGCGCAACATCGTCGGCGAGATCGAGCTCGACCAGACGCTCGCCTCGCGCGACATGATCAACAAGCGCATGCGCGAGGTCATCGAGGAGGCCGCCGTCTCGTGGGGAGTGGACGTCACCCGCGTCGAGCTCCAGTCCATCGACCCGCCACGCGACATCCAGCAGTCCATGGAACTGCAGATGCGCGCCGAACGCGAGCGCCGCGCCTCCGTCACGAACGCCGAAGCCTCCAAGCGCTCCGCCATCCTCGAGTCCGAGGGGTCGCGCGAGTCGCAGGCCCTCCGCGCCCTCGGCGAGAAGGAAGCCGCCGTGCTCCGCGCGCAGGGCATGGCCGAGGCGCGCCTCGCCATGGCCGACGCCGAAGCCGAGGCCATCAAGAAGATCGCCCAGGCCCTCCCCGACGGTGACGTCGCCACCTACCTGCTTTCCATGAAGTACCTCGAAGCCCTTCCCCAGATCGCGCAGGGCAAGGGGACCACGATCTTCCTCCCCGCCGAGGCGGCCGGCGTCATGGGCGCCCTCGGCGGACTCAAGGAACTGCTCAAGACGTCGTCGAGCGCCAACGACGTGGCCGCGGCGGCCCGCACCGTGTCGGCCAAGGCCACCATCGACCCGGGCCCGCGCAAGCCGTGACCAACCCGAAGCGCATCAACGAATTGCAGGCCGAGAAGATCGCCCGGGCGCACGGCTGCGTGCAGTGCGGCGAGTACAGCTACAAGCGGGTCAAGATCACCGCGGCCAACCCCGCCACCGCTGAGGAGCTCAACGAGACGTGGCATGCCATGCTGCGCTGTGGCGTCTGCGGCGTCGAATCGGAGATCGGACTCGACGACGAGGGCGACGTCCTGTACGCTCACTGACGCATGGATGACGGTCGCGTGCCTGCGTGACCGTCATGCTTCCCGATGCACTGACCACCGAGCCGCCCATGTCGGTCCTCGACCTCTCCAAGCTCAAGAAGGGCGACCGCGTGCAGCACCCGCTCATGGTGCAGGCCCGCGACGAGCG
>JANLSF010000507.1:0-2133 GCA_031362285.1 Gemmatimonadota bacterium
GCGCACATCGCCATTCACGTCGAAGCTGGCCAGGGCGCGCTGGCGGAGGGCGGCGAAGCGGCTGGCCGTCAGGTGCAGGTCGAGGGCGCCTGCGCCGGTGTCGGGGAGGAAGGCGTAGCCGCTCACGGTGAGCGACTCGCCGGGGCGCTGTTCGCCGATGGCCCGGAGAGTGGTGATCAGCACGCTGTCGCGGCGCAGGGCGACGTCGGCCGTGAGCGCGCGCAACTGCACCCCCTTCTCCGACGAGACCACGACGCCGCTGTCCAACTGGATGCGCCCGTCGAGCGATGGTCGCTCGAGGTGCCCGCTCACGACAAGATCGGTGCGCAGAGTTCCGCCTGTTTCGATGAGCACCGGGAACACGCGGTGCAGGAAGCCGAGCCGCAGCTTGTCGGTGCGCAGCGTGCCAACGAGCGGTTCGTCGAGGAGCCGCTTGGCGACCGGATGGAGCGAGAGGTCCACCGGCAGGTCGCCGGCGAAGATCAGCGCTCCCTCGGCACCCTCGTCGAGGGTGATGGTGGTGGTGAGGCGCTGCTTGGCATACTCGCCCGTGACGCGCAGCGAGCCGGCGGCGGTGCCGAACACGGACACATCGGACGCGTCCAGCAGGGCCTCGAACTTCGGCGCCGTTCGCGTGCCGTCGAGCACCACGCGCGCGTTGAGCAGGGCCCGCGCGCGCGCCGGCACCTGCGTGGCCGAGTCCTGCACCACCAGCGGGAAATCCTCGAGGCGCAGGATGCCGGACACGGTGCCGCTGTCGCGGGCAAGGCCGGCGAGGAACAGGCGCCCCCCCTTCCCCAGCTCGGCGCTGGTCGAGTCGATCGTGAGGAGCCCGGGCGCGCGCACCACCCGCGTGGGCGCCGAGAGTCGGATGGTGTCGCCGCCAAGATGCGCGAAGAGCGAATCGAGGTTGACCGCGATCGTGTCGCCATTCACGTCGATGCGCGAGCGCGCGCTCAGCCGGTCGAAGCCGCGCTGGGCAGTCGCCTCCACGCCGAGCACGTACCGGTCGGGGGCCACGGCCTCGAGCGCGGCCGTGGCGCGGTCGAGCTGCTGCGGCCCGAGGCGGCCGCGCACGAACGCCAACTGGGCCACCCCGGTGATCGTGTCGCGCCGGTCGAGCCCGGCGGCCACCAGGGTGAGCGAGTCGGCGCGCGTGGTCCCCACCTGCAGCGTGTGCACGGCGGCGGTGAGCGCGACGCGCAGCGAGTCCACGCGGCCGGAGAGCGCCGCGTCGAGCGCGAAGTCTCCACGCACCGTGTCGTCCCACACCAGCCGGGTGAATGACGAGGAGTCCGCGGGCCGGCGGCGCGCGAGGAGCGGCCGCACCGCGGACCGGAGCCCGTCGAGCGAGGCCGCGCGCAGGGCCAGGTGCAGCGTGTCGGCCACGCCGGCCTTGAGCCCGACGCCGCCGCGCCCGGTGAGCGCGAGCACACCGGCGTCGAAGGCCAGCGTGTCGATGATCGCCCGCGCGTCGGTAAAGCGCAGCCGCAGCGCTCCCGCGGTGAGGCGTGCGGCGCCGAACACCGTCGAGTCCACGTCGAGCGCCACCCGTCCGGTCATGACCGGCAACGAATCGCCCTTGAGGTCGATCGTGGCATGGGCATCCGCGGTGATCGGCACCCCGGTCTCGGTGAGCGCTACCGCCACGTCGTGCACGCTCACGGTGCCGACGACGGTGCGTCCCGGCGCGAGGTGCACGGCCAGGTTGGTGCTGATGGCGCCCACCGGCCCGGCGAGCTCGGCGGTCAGCTGGACCGCCTCGAGTCCGCCCCGCGCCCGGATCGTTCCGGCCAGCGCGCCCACGCGCGCCACCGCCGAGTCGCTCAGGATCGTGGTGAGGCGGAGCGAGTCGGCGACGAGGTGCGCATCGTAGCCGTCCACCCCCTTGGCCCCGCGGTGCAGCGCGACGCGGCCCCCGATCCGTGTGGTGCCCACCCCCTTCCGGTCATACGTCGCCCGCAGGGCGCGCACCCACAGCGAGTCGCCCTTCGCGTCGATCGTGACCGTGACCGCGGCGATGCCCCGCGGCAGCCCCGCCTTGGGCGCGAGGGCGGCGATGAACGGCGCCTCGAGGCGCGGTGCCTCCACGACGAGTCCCTGCATGCCGACCTTTCCAGGCACCGACAGGTC
>JANLSF010000543.1:0-1919 GCA_031362285.1 Gemmatimonadota bacterium
GTCGGCTGAACCTGACGTTCCGACGGGCAGGGTAGCCGAGGGCCGTCCCAAGGGGCGGGACACGCTCGCCGTAGTCAGAGAGAGGGCGTATCATCCGGGGCATCGTCGCGCCGGCCGCCGGCGCCCCATCCCTTCTTCTCCGGTCCTCCATGCGTCAGCGCATCGTCATTCTCGCCCTCACGATCATGGGCGCCCTGCCCGTCGTGTCCGCCCAAGCCCAGCAGAAGGACCTCGCCAGCTTCCTCCCGCGCGCGCGGCAATTGATGAAGGAGGCGCCCTTCATTGACAGCCACAACGACCTGCCGGAGATGCTCGCCATGAAGGCGCATGGCGATTTCAGCCGGATGGACCCCGACGGACCGCTGAAGGACATCGACACCGACATCCCGCGACTCAAGGCCGGCGGAGTGGGTGGGCAGTTCTGGGCCGCGTTCGTGCCGGCCGGCTACGACGGCAAGGGGGCGGCGCGGCACGCGCTGGAGCAGATCGACATCATCCACCGGATGATCGCGCGGTCGCCCAGCTTGGGCTACGCCACCACGGCCGCCGACATCGAGCGGCAGTTCAAGCGCGGCAAGATCGCGAGCCTGATCGGCATCGAGGGGGGCCACGCCATCGAGAACTCGCTCGGCACCCTGCGCATGTTTCACGCCATGGGGGTGCGCTACATGACCCTCACGCACGGCAGCACCATTGCCTGGGCCGATGCCGCCACCGACTCGGCGCGCCATGGCGGTCTCACCCCGTTTGGCGAGGAGGTGGTGCGCGAGATGAACCGGCTGGGGATGATGGTGGATATCAGTCACGTGTCCGACGGGACCATGAGCGACGTGGCGCGAGTGAGCGAGGCGCCGTTGTTCTTTTCGCACAGCTCGGCGCGCGCCCTGGCCGACCATCAGCGGAACGTGCCGGACTCGATCCTGCTGCTGGTGAAGAAGAAGGGAGGCGTGGTCATGGCCAACGCTTATCCCGCGTTCGTGGACCCCGTGGCCGCCGAGAAGATGCGGAACGTGTTCGCGGTGGAGCGGGAGTTCCGGAAGAAGTACCCTGGCGACCAGCGCAAGCAGGACTCGGCGTTCATCGCGTACATCAACGGCCCCGACATCCCGCGCGGCACGCTCACGCAGTACGTGAACCACATCGAGCACATGATCCAGGTGGCCGGCATTGACCATGTGGGGATCGGCGCGGACATGGGGGCGATCGAGGTGCACCCGGCCGGGCTGGAGGACGTGACGAGGTTCCCGTACGTGGTGGCGGAGCTGCTCAAGCGCGGGTACACGGACGCGCAGGTGAAGAAGGTGATGGGGGGGAACGTGATCGCGGTGATGAAGGAGACGGAGCGGGTGGCGAAGCGGTTGCAGGGGGTGCGTGGGGCGAGTGTGAAGACGATGGCGGGGTTGGACTCGGCGGGGGTGGTGCCGTAGGGGGGGAGGTGGCAGGCGGGGGAGCTGCTGGGCCCGCAGGATCGGGGGGATAGGGCGAATGGCCTATCCGAGCAGGGGCCAGTTGTCCGGTTTAGGCAGCAGTGGACAAGACGTCGGGGCCTGGACGCTTGCGGCGTTTGCAAGGGAGGCGCAGAATGCGGGGCCAGCTGCCGGTCCTCGGCGAATGCCAAGGCGCTGTGAGCACTTGACTACACGTTGGACCGATTCCCTTGCATCGCACTCGATGAAGAACATCACGATCGCGCTTCCCTCTGTTCGCTCGCTTCTGCTCGAGATGCGTGTGGGCGCAATGGCGCTCGGCACTGGCACCGGCTTTGTCGTCGACGCTCCCAGAGGGCCGGTGCTCCTCACGAACCGGCACAACGTCACGGGAAGGCGGCAGGACGACGGAAGGCCACTCTCGCCCACGGGCGCGGTGCCAGATGCTCTGCGGATTGTGCACAATCGAGCGGGCAAGCTTGGCGAGTGGCT
>JANLSF010000550.1:0-6768 GCA_031362285.1 Gemmatimonadota bacterium
CGAACGGGTCGTGCGTCAGCAGCACGCGATCCTTGAACGTGCCCGGCTCGGACTCGTCGGCGTTGCACACCACGTACTTCTGCCCGGCGGGCTGGTTGGCCACGGCCTCCCACTTCTTCCCCGTGGGGAAGGCGGCGCCACCGCGTCCCGCGAGCCGCGACGCCGTGATCTCCGCGATCACGCCGGCACGACCGAGTGCGACGGCGCGCGCGAGCGCCTGCTGTCCGCCGGCGGCCCGGTACGCGGCAAGCGACGTGGGGTCGGTGGTGCCGACCCGGCGCAGCAGGGTGAGCCCGGCGGCACCCTGCTGCGGGATCCCGGCGTCCTCGGACGCGTCGGCGGGCACATCGGCGCCTTCCATGAGCGCGAGGGCTCGCGCGGCGGTACACCGGCCGATGAGCGCCTCGCGTGGCGCTTCGCCGGCATCGGTGATGAGGGCGGCCGGCGCCTGGTCACACAGCCCGAGGCACGGCGACGTCATCCAGGCCGGGCGCGCGTCGTCGAGCCCCACCGCATGCCCATCGGGTTCATGCATGGCGCCCGGCCCGTGCGCCGCCGTGAGCGCGTCGGTGACGGCGCGCGCTCCGCGCTGCCGGCATCCGATGTCGTCGCACACGTGCAGCATGCGCCGCGGACGCGGCGAGGTGGCGAGCAACGCGTAGAAGGTCGCGACCCCCCAGGCTTCGGCGGGCGGCACGGTGAGCCGCTCGCAGACATACGCGAGGGCGCCCTCGGAGATCCAGCCCACGCGCTCCTGCACGGCGCGCAGCGCCGGGAGCAGGTGCGTGCGCTCGGCGCGCGACGCCGCGCCGCCGTCGGCGGTGTGATAGTCCCGCTGGCTGCCGCGCTCGCCACCCTGCCAGGGTGACCGTGGTGGTCCGAGCACCGTGTCCACGGCCGCGCGCTCGAGCGCCGAGGGCGCTGCGTCGAGCAGCTTGATGTCCATCAGCCCACCACCGCGGCCAGCGATCCGGCCGATTCGACGCGCACCGCGCACGCCTTGAACTCGGCCGTCCCCGATCGCGGGTCGGCCACGTCGATGGTCAGCAGGTTGGTGGCCACGTCGTCGGGAAAGTGCAGCGTCATGAAGACCAGGTTGGCGCGCAGGGCGCGATCGATGCGGGCGGGGACCTCGACGAAGCCACGTCGCGAGGTCACGCGCACCAGTTCTCCATCGGCGATCCCGAGGCGCGTCGCATCCTCGGGCGAGAGATCCAGCGTCTCGCCGCGATGCAGGGGCGACGGGTAGCCGGACGACTGCACCCCGGTGTTGTACGACTCGAGGCGGCGCCCCGTGGTCAGCAGGAGCGGGTACTCGGGATCGCGCGCCTCCCACGGGGGGTCGTGGTGCACCACGGAGAACGGCGCGGCCCGTCCGCCGCGCGGCTCCTGCCAGAGGCGATCGTGCAGGAAGGGGGTGCCCGGATGCGATTCATCCGGACAGGGCCACTGGATGCCGCCCAACGACTCGAGCCGCGCATAGCTCATCCCGCCCGCGAACTGCGGCGCCAGCGTCCGGAACTCATTCCACACCGACTCGGCCGTCGGCGCGCCCCAGTCGGCGCCCAGACGGCGCGCGACGTCGGCGAGGATGCGCAGTTCATCGCGCGCGCCCGGCGGCGGCTCGGCCGCCTTCCGGCTGCGCTGCACGCGCCGCTCGCTGTTCGTCACGGTGCCCTCCCCCTCGCACCAGGTCGCGGCCGCCGGCAGCACCACGTCGGCGTACCCGGCCGTCTTCGTGAGGAAGATCTCCTGGACCACGAGGTGTTCGAGCCCCTCGAGCAGGTGCGTGATGCGATGCGCATCAGCGTCCGACTGGGCGGGGTTTTCGCCGATGACGTAGAGCGCCGTGAGGGCGCCACGCTCCATGGCGTGGAACATCTGCGTGAGGTTCCACCCCGCCTTGGGCTGCACCGCGCGCCCCCACGCCGCGCCGAATCGCGCGCGCGCCTCGAAGTCGAGCTCGATGTCCTGGAACCCCGGGAGCTTGTTGGGGATGGCGCCCATGTCGCCGCCGCCCTGCACGTTGTTCTGCCCGCGCAGCGGGTTGGCGCCCGAGCCCCAGCGCCCGACGTGCCCGCACAGCAGGCAGAGGTTGATGAGGGCGAGCACGTTCTCCACGGCGTTGTGGTGCTCGGTGATGCCGAGGGTCCAGCAGACCATGGCCCGGTCGGCCTTGGCAAAGGCGTGGGCCGCCTCGCGGATGACGTCGGCGGGGATGCCCGTCACCGGCTCCGCCCACTCGAGCGTGTACGACTCGACCGCGCCCGCGTACTGCGCGAACCCCTCGGTGGCATGGTTGATGAAGTCGTCGCGCGCGAGGCCCGCATGGATGATCTCGCGCGCCATCGCGTTGGCAAGGGCGATGTCGGAGCCGACGCGGAGCCCGAGCCACTGGTCCGCCCACTGCGCGCTCGGCGTGCGGCGCGGGTCCATCACGTACAGCCGCGTGCCGTGCTTGCGGATCCCCTTGAGCAGGTGGTGGAACCAGATCGGGTGCGCCTCGCGCGCGTTCGACCCCCACAGGAAGACGACATCCGTGTCCTCCACCTCCTCATACGAGTTGGTGCCGCCCCCTGCCCCGAACACCGTCGCCAGACCGACGACGCTAGGCGCGTGTCACGTTCGATTGCAACTGTCGATGTTGTTGCTGCCGAACACCTGCCGCGCCAGCTTCTGCGCGAGGAAGTTCACCTCGTTGGTGGACTTGGAGCAGGAGAAGATCCCGACGGCGTTGGCACCGCGCGCGGCGATGGTCCGGCGAAAGCCCTCGGCGGCGCGATCAAGCGCCTCGTCCCAGCTGGCAGGGCGCAGGACGCCGTCCTCGCGGACCAGCGGCGTGGTCAGGCGGGCGTAGGGCTCGGCACGACGACGGGGAGGCATCGGGGGTGCTCCAGGCACGGGGAACGCACTGTCGCGGGGAGGATGCGCCGCGGGGCAGGCCGCGGCAAGGGCGGGCCACGCCGGCGCGGGGAGCCTGAGGCGAGCGCTCGCGCGCCCCGGCCGACGCGGCGAGGCTAGAAGGCGTCGGTGGGAAGCGCCATGACGGGTGCCGCACCCGCAGCGACGCGCGCCGCACAGGCCTGGACCTGCGGCAGCACCTTCACCATGTAGAACCGCCCCGTGGTCACCTTGTGCTCGTAGAATGCCGACCTGCCATTGGCGCCGGCCGCCAGCTTCTCGCGCGAGAGCTTGATCATGCGGAGCCACATGTAGCCGACCGCCACGTAGCCCATCATGGCCAGGTAGTCCTCGGCTGCGGCGCCGGCTTCCTCGGGATTCCCCATCATCTTCGTGGCCACGAGCTGCGTGACCTGCTGGAGGCGGCCGAACGCCTTCTGCAGCGGCTCGGCGAACTCCTTCATCCCGTCGTCGGCCATCGTCTGCTCGAGGAGCTCGTTCACCGGGTGGAAGAATCGGCGCAGCAGGCGCCCCATGCCCTCCGGCAGCTTCCGGCCCACGAGGTCCATGGCCTGCACGGCGTTGGTCCCCTCGTAGATCTGTCCGATGCGCGCATCGCGCACGAACTGCTCCATGCCGTATTCGCGCACGTAGCCGTGCCCGCCAAGCGTCTGCATCGCGATGTTCGTGTTCTCGAAGCCGATGTCGGTCATGAACGCCTTGATGACCGGCGTCATGAGGGCCACGAGGTCGAGCGACGCGGCGCGCACCTCGGGATCCGGATGCTTCTCCTCGACGTCGATGGTGATGCCGATCCAGACCGCGAGCGCGCGCATGCCCTCGTTGAGCGCCTTCATGCGCATGAGCCCGGCGCGCACCGCCGGATGCTCGATGATCGGGTCGGCCGGTCCCGTGGGGTTCTTCGCGCCGGTGAGCGCGCGCCCCTGCAGCCGTTCCTTCGCGTAGGCCACGGCGTTCTGGTAGGCGACATCGGCCAGGCCGAGCCCCTGGATGCCCACCGCGAGGCGGGCGCCGTTCATCATGATGAACATCGCGCGCATGCCCTTGTGCGGCTCGCCGACGAGGAACCCCTTGGCGTTGTCGAAGTTGAGCACGCAGGTGGCGCTCCCCTTGATCCCCATCTTGTGCTCGATGGAGCCACAGGTGACGCCATTGCGCGTGCCCGGCTTGCCTTCGTCGGTGGGAAGGAACTTGGGCACGATGAACAGCGAGATCCCCTTGGTCCCGCCCGGGGCGTCGGGGAGCTTGGCCAGCACCAGGTGCACGATGTTCTCCGCCATGTCATGGTCGCCGGCGGAGATGAAGATCTTCTGCCCGGTCACGTGGTAGGCCCCGTCGCCGGCGGGCACGGCCTTGGTGGTGATGATCCCGAGGTCCGTGCCCGCGTGGGCCTCCGTCAGGCACATCGTGCCCGTCCACTGCCCCGACACGAGCTTCTCCATGTACGCGGCCTTGAGCTCGTCGCTCCCGTACGCGTGCAGCGCATGGTAGGCGCCATGCGTGAGCCCCGGGTACATGCCGAAGCTCTGGTTGCTCCCGCACATGAACTCCTCCATCACGGTGCGCACGAGGTTCGGGAGCCCCTGTCCGCCGTACTTCGTGTCGCAGGCGAGCGCGGGCCAGCCGCCCGCGCAGAACTGCTTGTAGGCCTCGGCAAAGCCGGGGGGCGTCTTCACCATGCCGTTCTCGTACGTGCAGCCCACGCTGTCGCCCACCTGGTTGAGCGGCGCCAGCACCTCCTCGCAGAAGCGCGCGCCCTCCTCGATGATCGTGTTGATGAGGTCGGGCGTCGCCTCCTCGTAACCGGGCAGGCGGCTCAGCTGCTCGACATCGAACAGCTCGTTCAGGAGGAACTTGACGTCATCGACGGGCGCCTTGTACGTGGGCATCGGAGTCTCGTGGCTAGTTCCGGAGGGGCTTGCCGGTGCCGAGCATGTGCTCGATCCGGGCGATCGTGGCGGGAGTGCGGACGAGCGAAAAGAAGGCGTTCCGTTCGAGCGTGAACAGGTCGTCGTCGGTGAGCAGTCGGCTGGGGTTCGTGTCCCCGCCCGAGAGCACGCCGGCCAGCGCCGACGCGACCACCGCGTCGTGGGGCGTGGCCTGACCGGCCGCCACCCGAGCGTCGACCTGGGCGACCATCAACTGTTGCGCCATCGGGCCCGGGAGTCGCAATTCGGCCATCGTCGTCGCGTGGTAATCGGCGCGCAGGGCGATCGCCTTCCGCTTGGCCTCGGCCAACAGGCGGTCCTTGTTGAACACGATCACGTCGTCGGTGCCAAGGAACCCGAGTGAGCGTGCGTGCTGGGCGGACTTCGACATCTTCGCCATCATGATCGTCTCGAAGGTGCCACCGATGACCTTGACCATGTCGTTGCCGTGCTTGGCGAAGGCGCGGAGCAGCATCTCCTTGCAGCCGCCCCAGCCCGGAATCACGCCCACGCTGGTCTCCACCAGCCCCATCTGCACCTCGGCGTGCGCCACGATGGCGTCGGCGTGGAGGCAGACCTCGCATCCGCCGCCGAGCGCCATCCCCTGCGCCGCCGCCACGACGGGAAACGGCGCGTACTTGAGCGACTTCACCGCCTGCTGCCCCCCCCTCGCCATCGCCTCCATGTCCTTGTACGCGGCGATGTTCACGGCGAGCAGCACCCCGGCCAGGTTCGCACCCACCGAGAAGTTGGTCCCTTCGTTGTGGATCACGAGCGCCGTGAACGTCCCGCTCGAGTTCGACACCGTCTGCACGGCCTGCGCCACCATCTGCATCGAGAGCGGGTCGAGGGCATTCATCTTGCTCGTGAACTCGAGGCAGAGCACGCCATCGCCCACGTCCCACAGGGCGGCGCTCGGATTCTTCGCCACGGGCCTCGACGCACGCTTGATGTCGGCCAGCAGCAGCACCCCCTCGGGACGCGCCACCGCCGCGTAGGCGCCATCCACGCCGAGCGCCTGGAGCCTGCCACCGTCCACGCGGTAGAACGGCCGGCCGGCCGCGGTGGCGAGCAGGGGCGGCACCGCGCGCCCCTCCTTCGTCAGCCGGTCGGCAAACCACTGCGTGCCCAGGGCATCGAGGAGCTCGAACGGCCCCTTCTCCCAACCGTAGCCCCAGCGCATGGCCTCATCCACCTGCACCACGCTGTCGGCGATCTCGGGGAGCAGCGAGGCGGCATAGGCCAGCGTCTGCGACACCACCTTCCACGCGTACCGCCCTCCCTTGTCGGGATGCGACACGAGCGCCTGCAGGCTCTTGCGACCCGCGACCAACGAGGCGAGGCGTGGCGCGCTGGTGGGCCGATACTGCCCCGTCACGAGGTCCATCGCTTCCTTCACCCGGCCGGTCGGCGTCTTCGTGAGCTTGTAGAAGCCACCCTTGCCCTTCCGGCCCGTGTAGCCGTCGGCAATCATCCGATCGATCAGCGGCTGGTCCACGCGGATCGCCCGGTAGCCGTCGTTGGCCGGCAGGGTGGACAGCATGGACTTCGACACGTGCGGCATCAGGTCGATGCCCACGAGGTCGAACAACCCGAACACCCCCGTGCTCGGTATGCCGAGCGGGCGACCGTTGATCGCGTCGGCCTCCTCGACGGTGAGCCCGAGCGCAAACGCCTCCCCCACCGCGCACTCCATCCAGAACGTGCCGACGCGATTGGCAATGAAGCCCGGCGTGTCCTTGCAGTCCACGACTCCCTTGCCAAGCTGGACGTCGCCGCACTGGCGGACGGCCGCGATCACCTCGGGCCGGGTGGCCGCGCCGGCCACGATCTCGAGCAGCCGCATGTAGCGCGGGGGATTGAAGAAGTGCGTGATGCAGAAGTCGGCCGCGAAGGGCTTCGGCATGCCGGCGACGAG
>JANLSF010000567.1:0-8227 GCA_031362285.1 Gemmatimonadota bacterium
CATGGAGCACTCCTGACCAAGGGGTCGTGACCGGCTCGAATGAGTCGGACGTTGGACACCGCCACCTGCCAACAGCGATGCCGATGCCCCTTGATAAGGCACGTTGCGTGCCGCGTTGCCCAGCCGCGGGCCAGGTAACGCAAGTCGCTATTTCATAACGTGTTACAGACTCGCGTGTGGGCCTGCTCACACTCGCGAATACGCCGATGCGTCCCCTTGGGAGGTCGCCATTCCCGGAATCAGGACACTCGTCGCCGACTCAGCGTCCGGCGCGAAACCCCGCCGCATACAAGATCGCGAGGGCGGTCTTCGCGTCGTTGATCTCCCCGCTCTCGATCATGGCCAGGGCCCGGCTGAACTTCGTCGGCACGAGCTCGATGAACTCGTCGGCCTCCCGCTTCGCCTCCCCGGCCTTCAGGCCAACCGCCATGAACAGGTGGATCTTCTCGTCAGTGAACCCGGGGGTCGTGTACATGGTGAACAGGCGCTCCATGCGCTCGGCGGTGCACCCGGTTTCCTCTCCCAGCTCCCGGTGCGCGCAGTGCACCGGATCCTCGCCGGCGTCGAGCCGCCCGGCCGGGATTTCGTACAGGTACGCGTCGGCGGCATACCGATACTGCTTGAGCAGCAGGATCTGCGGGTCCGCGCCCGCCGGATCCGACAGGAAGGGCACCACCGCACTCGCGCCGGGGTGGCGCACCATCTCCAGTTCCCCGATGCTGCCATCGGGAAACCGCACGGTGTCGACGTCGAGCGAGATCACCCGACCCGCATACGCCCTCCGTGTCGCGACCTGCCCTGGTACTGTGCTCATGAGGTTCTACTAAGGTTGTAGTTGCAAAGCCGGCCGACGGACGGGGCCGGTGCGCCTATCCGACGCGTGCGCCCTGCGCATCCCACTCCCGTACCTCGCCGAGCGCCAGCCCGGCCAGCACGGGGCGCAGTTGCTTCGGGTCGCCGACGATCACGATCCGCGCCGACGCCGGGCGCAACACGAGGCGCGCCGCGGCGAGCACGTCGGCCGTGGTCACGCCGCGCACGATCGAGCGGTACCGATCATAGTAGTCGTCGTGCAACCCGAAGATCGACAGGTTCGCGAGTGCGCCGGCGATCGCCGTCGTCGTCTCGTACCGGATCGGGAACACCCCGTCGAGGTACGCCGTCGCCAGCGTCAACTCGTCGGCGCCCACCTCGGCCGTCGTCATCCGCTCGATCTCGCCAAGGATCTCGCGCACCGCCGGCGCGGTCACCGCCGACTCCACGGCCGTGGCCACCTCGAACGTGCCGGCGTGGCGCCGGGGATCGACGCTCGAGAAGGCGCCGTAGGTGTACGCATGGCGTTCGCGAAGGTTCAGGTTGATCCGCGACGAGAACAGCCCGCCGAGGATCGCGTTCATCACGTTCACGCGCAGCCAGTCGGGGTGCGGCCGCGGAATCGCGACGTGCCCCACCCGGATTTCCGACTGCGGCGCGTCCGGCTTGCCCACGAGATCGATCGTGCGCGCGCCTGGCGCCTCGGCGTCGGGCGCTTCCTCCGTCGCGGTCGCGCGCGGCGCCCCCTGCCAGCTCCCGAGGTGCGCCGTCACCACGCGCTCCGCCTCGTCCACGCCCACGTCGCCGACCACCACCACCGTCGTGCTCGCGGGGGTGTAGCGCGCCGCATGAAACGCGATCACCCCGTCGCGGCTGATGCCGCCCACCGACCGCTCGGTGCCCCCTTGGGGCATGCCGTACCGCGCACCATCGACATACGCAAACCGCGCGAACATGTCGTCGGCCAGTCCCCGTGGCTCCGCGCGCTGTTCGAGGAGCTCCGCCAGGCGCTCGCCACGCGCCCGCATCAACTCCCGTTCGTCGAAGGCCGGATGGCGGAGCACGTCGGCGAGGAGCGCCGCGAAACGATCAAGCCGCGACGTGAGCCCGGTGCACTCCACCCACGCCGAGTCCCAGTCCGCTCCGACTTCCACGGCCGAGCCCAACCCCTCGAACCGGTCGGCCAGCGTCGCGCCGTCCATGGAGGTGGTGCCTTCGGCCAGCAGGGCGGCGGTGAGCATGGCCGTCCCCTCGGCGCCGCGCGGATCGTGCGCGGCGCCGGCGTCCACGAGCGCGTGCAGCGTGACGATCGGCAGGTCGCGCACCGGCGCCACCACCAGCGTGAGGCCATTGGGCAGGACGCGCCGCTCGAAGTGCGGGAAGTGATACGGCCTCGGCGTTCCCGGCACCGGGCGTGGCACGGTCCGGTCGTGGCTCATGCCGCCTCCGGCTTCGGCACGTACATGAGGCTCGCACGGTTGTCGGCCCCGAGCCGCTCCCGCGCGAAGGCCGTCACCCCGGCCGCCGTGACGCGTCGATGCCGTTCCAGTTCCTCGTTCAGGCGCGACGGCGCACCACAGAGGGTGGCGAACATGCTGAGCTTGTCCGCGCGGTCCCCCGCCGACTGCATCGCCTGCACGAAGTCCGTCTCGAGCAGCGCGATCGCGCGCTCCACCTCGAGGTCGGTGACGCCGTCCGCCATCAACCGGTCGATCTCGGCCACCGTCGCGGACTCGAGCTGCGACGGCGTCACCCCGGGACGCGCCGTCACGTCGACCACGAACAGGTCGGCACCCTTGGCCAGGTCCCAGGTGCCCGCACTCACCGCGCTCGCGACTTCCTGGTCACGCATCAGGGCGCGCCTGAGGCGGCTCCCCCGCTTCACGCCCAGCACGGCACCACAGACGCTCGCCGCGTAGTAGTCCTCGCTGCCGAACACGGGCGATCGGCTCGCGAGGAACAACCGCGGCACCATCACGTCGTCCTCCACCGTCTCGCGCAACCAGGTGCCGAACGTGGGCGGCAGCGACATGTCAGGCAGCGGCGGCCGCCCGCTGCCTCGCGCGATGCCGCCATAGTGCCGGTCGACCAGGGCGCGCGCCTCGGTCGCGTCGAAGTCCCCGGCCACCGTGAGCACGGCGTTGTCCGGCGTGTAGAACGTGCGAAAGAAGCCCGCGATGTCGTCGAGGCTGGCCGCGTCGAGGTCGGCAAACGACCCGATGAGCGAGTGGTGGAACGGGTGCGACGGCGGAAAGCACAGCGCCGGCAGCTTCTCCCACCAGGTGCCGTACGGCTGGTTGTCCACGCTCCAGCGGCGCTCGTTCTGCACCACGCCGCGCTGCGTGTCGAGTTTCTCCTGCGTCATGGCGGGCAGCAGCCGCCCCATCCGGTCCGCTTCAAGCCACAGGGCCGTCTCCAGGTGATGGCTCGGCACCGTCTCGAAGTAGTTCGTGCGCTCGAGCCAGGTGGACCCGTTGAGCGTGCCGCCGGCGCGCTGCACCAGCTCGAAGTGTTCGTTGGCCCCCACGTGCTCGCTGCCCTGGAACAGCATGTGCTCGAACAGGTGCGCGAACCCGGTGCGCCCCTCCCGCTCGTTGGCCGACCCGACGTGGTACCAGAGGTTCACCGCGACGATCGGGGCCCGGTGATCCTCGCTGAGGGTGACGCGCAGGCCGTTGGCCAGCTCGAACGTCTCGATCGGGATGTGCATGACCGGAAACTCACACGGGGGGAAGGCCCGGCCAATGGGCCTCCCGCGTCAGTCCGCGAACCGCGCCATCCACGCCACGGGCACCTTCACCGACTCCGCCAGCACCGACCGCCAATCGCGTCGCAGGGTGCCCGGCCGCACCGGCGAGGTCAGCGGGTCCAGGCCGAAGTCCCGGGCGAGGACGGCCGCGCGCAGCAGGTGCATCGGGTCGCTCACGAGGATCACGCGATGGATCCCCCGCTCGCGTGCCATGGCGCCCACGCCGGCCAGCGATTCGCGCGTCGAACGCCCGCGCGCCTCGAGCACGATGGCCGAGTCGGGCACGCCGGCGCGTTCGAGATGGCGGCGCCCCACCTCCGCCTCGCTCGTGGTGTCGCCCTCCCCGCGTCCGCCGGTCAGCACCAGCCGCGGGGCGAGACCGCGCTTCCAGAGGGCGAGCGCATGGTCGAGACGCGCCCGGAGCACCGGCGACGGGCGCCCGGCATACTGCGCGGCCCCCAGGACCACGATGGCGTCGGCGGGCGCGGCGCCGTCCGCGGCGCTCGTGCGGACGATGGCCACGACGATGGCGACCCACGCGCAGCCAGCCAAGGCGACGAGGAGCACGGCCGCCCGTCCGACCATCACGATTAGTCTCTTCATGACACTAAATTGGCCGGCATGGCGGGCTCAGGGCACCGACAGCACGTCACCGGGTGCCGGTGTCCGCACCCGGTACCCGAGCGAACGCAGCGTCGCCGCGAAGGCGTCCCGGGCCGGAGGCTCCCCGTGCACCAGCGCCACCTCGCCCAACGCTGGCGAGCCCGCCCGCACCGCGTCCACCCAGCGACGAAGCTCGGTCTGGTCGGCATGGGCCGAATACCCGTTGAGGACCTCCACCCGGGCCCGCAGGGGAACCTCGTCGCCGAAGATCCTCAGGGCGGGGCGTCGTTCCACGATCCGGCGCCCCAGGGTGTGCTCGGCCTGGAACCCTACTATAAGAATGGTGTTCCGCGGGTCGGCGGCGCCGGCGGCCAGGTGGTGGAGGATGCGCCCCGATTCGGCCATCCCCGACGCCGCGATGATCACCGCCGGCCCGCTCAGCTGGTTGAGCGCCTTCGACGCCTCCACCGGCCGCGTGAACGTGAGCAGGTCGAAGCTGAAGATGTCCTTGATCCGGCGAATCGGCTCCTCGGTCTGGTCGTACAGGTCCGGGTGCGCCGCGAACACCAGCGTGGTGTCGGTCGCCAGCGGCGAATCGACGAAGATGGGCACGTGCGGAATCATCCCGTCGCGCGCCAGCACATGCAGGTCGTACACCAGCTCCTGCGTGCGTCCCACCGCGAACGACGGCACCAGCAGCTTGCCGCCACGCGCCACCGTCTCGCGCACGATCGCCCCCAGTCGCTCGCGCGCGCCGGTGATCGGCTCGTGGTCGCGGTTCCCGTAGGTGCTCTCCATGATCACGGCATGCGCGCCGACCGGCGGCTCGGGGTCCCGGATGATCGCGAGCCCCGAGCGCCCCACGTCGCCGGAAAACACGAGGCGCCGCGCCTCGGGACCGGTGCCGACATCCACGGCCACCGAGGCCGAGCCGAGGATGTGCCCGGCGTCGAAGAAGGTGACGCGCAGGCCCGGCAGGACGTCGGCCCAGCGCCGGTACCCGATCCCGACCATCTGCTCGATCGTGCGCGACGCGTCCTTCATCGTGTACAGCGGCTCCGCGTGCTCCCGACCGCGCTTGGCGAGGAACCGGGCATCCTGTTCCTGGATGTGGGCGCCGTCGGCGAGCATGAGGGCGGAGAGGTCGCGCGTGGCGGCCGTGCACCAGATCGAGCCCCGATAGCCGTGTGCGACGAGCAACGGCAAACGCCCGGCGTGGTCGATGTGCGCGTGCGAGAGCACCACCGCGTCGATCTCGGACACCGGGAGTGGCAGCCGGACATTCTTCGCGCGCGCGTCACTGCGCTTGCCCTGGAACAGGCCGCAGTCGAGCAGCACCGTGCGACCGTGTGCCCGGAGAATGTGGCACGACCCCGTCACCTCGCCGGCGGCGCCACTGAATTCGATCTCCATCATGACGGCGCGCGCGGGCGCGCTATCCCTCGGCCTCGCGCGAGAACACCACGGTCACGCGTCCCTCGCCCTGCGCGAGCGTCACGGGTGCCCACCCGCCCCGGCTCCGCTCGTTCAGCAGGTCCGTGAGTGCCTCTTCGTCGTCCTGGGCGTGTTTCGACTGCCGCAGGATCACCGCCTGGTATTCTTTCATGCGCCCGAAAGTAGTAGTTTCGCGGCCATGGGCACCACCCCGGCCTTCCCGACCCTCACGGTCGTCCGACACCCGCTGGTCCAGCACAAGCTTCGGCTGCTGCGCAACCGCGAGACCTCCACCAAGATCTTCAAGGAGTTGGTGGACGAGATCGCGATGCTCATGGCCTATGAAGCCACGAGCGCCCTCGCGCTCGAGGACGCCCCCGTGGAGACGCCGCTCGAGCATACGATGGCCAAGCGCGTCGCCGGCAAGAAGCTGACCCTGGTGCCCATCCTCCGTGCCGGGCTCGGCATGGTGGAAGGGGTGCTGCGGTTGGTGCCCACCGCGCGCGGCGGGCCCAATGGGCTGTACCGGGACCCAGACACGGTGGAACCGGTGGACTACTACTTCAAGGTGCCGGGCGATGCCGCCGAGCGCGACTTCTTCCTGCTCGACCCGATGCTCGCCACCGGCGGTTCGGCCGTGTCGGCGGTCGGCTCGCTCAAGAAGGCGGGGGCCACGCGCATCCGATTCCTCTGCCTCGTGGCGGCACCGGAAGGCGTGCGCCGCTTGAGCGAGGCGCACCCCGACGTGCACATCTTCGCCGCGGCGCTCGATCGCGAACTCAACGCCCAGGGCTACATCCTCCCCGGACTCGGCGACGCGGGCGATCGCCTCTTCGGCACCCGCTAGCAGGCGTCGTTTGCGCCACCTGCGGTGGGCAGCGCGTGATGAGTCCGCGCCTGCGGCGGAGACACGTAGAGCGTTGTGATCCTGATCCACACGGCCTCGCTGACCATGCGCGGCGCTCTTGCTTGCTTTCACAAGCAGCCCTAGCTTTGCTCCCGCACCGTTGGTGTCACTCACCGCGCGCGCCTGAGTCTTCGCCATCACCATCGGACGAGATGCTGATCAATCTCCTGCCAGACTTCTTTGCCGTCCTGAACAGCAACGACCGCGTCGCGGCCTATGGCAGGTACTACGAGACGCACAAGACGCTCCTCGAGGCGTATTGGCAGAACTACGTCCTCGACCCCGAGGGCCCGCACTTCGCCGACGTGGTGCGCGCCACCGCCACGGCGGACCGTACCGACCTGCGCACGATGCTCGAGCGCACCGATGTCGTGTCCCTCGCGCGGAACACCGAGGAGCAGTGCCAGCACCTGCTCGACATCGACACGGGCGTGGACGTTGTCCTCATGGTGGGCGTCGGGGCCGCGAACGCCGGGGAACTCGTGGTCAACGGACGCGGCGTGGCCTTCGTGTGCCTGGAGCACTTCACCTCGGTGGCCAATCCGGACACGCAGGGCCTGGGCCTCGACCCCGAGTTGATCCCGCTCTGGCTGGCCCACGAGATCGCGCATGCCGTGCGCTACACCTCCCCCACGTCGCGCAGCGAAATGCGCGTCCTCGTGGACGAGGCGCGCGGCTACTACTCGTACTGGGAGACTGGCCGTCGCGCCACGCTGCGCGAGCTCCTCATCAACGAGGGGCTGGCCGTGCAGGTCTCGCGCGCCATCTCGCCCGGGCACGCGGCCTGGGAGTACTTCGGGTATGGGCGCCGCCAGTACGCGCGCGTGCGCGAACTGGAACAGGTCCTCTCGCGCGCCGTGGCCGAGGATCTCGATGCCGCCGCCCTCGGGCTCCGCCTCCGCTACCTCTCGGGCGGCATGAGCGACGAAGCCCGCACGGTGGACCGGTACGTGCTGCCCGAGCGCGCCGGCTACTTCCTCGGTGCCCGCATGGTCGACGCGGCCGTGGCCTCGCGCGGGTACGCGTGGGCCGTGCGCGCGAGCGCCGAAGAACTGATGGCGGCCGCGCGGCAGGCCGCCGTGTCGGCATGAGCGCGCCGGACGAGGAGGCGACCGCCAAGGACGACGAGCGTCGCCGCAACCGCTCGTTGCGCGAGGCCCTCGACGAGCTGCTGGATCACGTCCGCGAGCTCGCGCAGAACGCCGGCTCGATGTCCGCGCGTGAACTCGAGTACGCGGAAGAACGGCTGGAGTGGTTCGCCGATGAAGTCTGGCGGGCCGCCACCAGCAAGGGTTCGTAGCTCCCGCACCATCCAACGGGCCCGAAAGCGACGCGGCCGGTGTCCTCCGGGGGACACCGGCCGTGTTCGCGTCCGGGTGTAGCGCTCGCGTGGCGCCCGCGTCGCCCGCTAACGGCGCGCCGGCACCGGGTCGGTCGCGCGCTTCGAGCGCTCGTTCGCGATCAGCCACTGCTGCGGCAGCGCGGCGAGGTTCTGCACGAAGTAGTAGAGCGTGAGTCCCGAGGCGAAGTTCAGGAACATGAACGTCATCATCCCCGGCAGCAGCCACGACATCATCTTCGCCTGCGGGTTGGCCGGCGCGTTCTTCATGCCGATCCACGACAGCAGGAACATGCTCGCGCCCATCGACAGCGGCATGATGTAGAGCGGGTCGCCCAGTGAGATGTCCGGGAGCCAGAGGAAGCTCACGCCGCGAAACTCG
>JANLSF010000652.1:0-2408 GCA_031362285.1 Gemmatimonadota bacterium
GGAGCCCGAGGAAGCCGCACCGGAAGCCGAAGCCGAGGGCGGTGGAGGTCTCGGGGAGGTACTGCAGCGACGCGTCGTTGAGCTGCAGCCGCTCGAGGGCGTCGCGGAGGTCCTCGTACTGCTGCGTGTCGGTGGGGAAGATGCCCGCGAAGACGAACGACTTGACGGCCCGGTAGCCGGGGAGCGGTTCCGTGGCGCGCCGGTCGGCGTCGAACACCGTGTCGCCGGCGCGCGTCTCCTTGACCGACCGGACGCTGGCCACCACGTAACCCACCTCGCCCGCGGTGAGCTGGTCGGTCGGGACCTGACGCAGCTGGTTGTATCCCACTTCCTGCACTTCGTACACGCCGTCGTTCGTGCCGAAGGTGATGCGCGTACCCTTGCGGATCGTGCCGTCGACGACGCGGATGCTTGGCACGGCGCCGCGGTACTTGTCGTAGTACGAGTCGTAAACCAGCGCGCGCAGGGGCGCCGCCGGGTCGCCGCTCGGGGCGGGCACTCGGGCAATGACGGCTTCGAGGAGCTCGGGAATGCCGAGCCCCTCCTTGGCGCTGACGAGGAGGATCTCCTCCGGCTTGCAGCCGATCAGGTCCACGACCTCCTGGCGCCGCTTCTCGGGCTCGGCGCCGGGCAGGTCGATCTTGTTCAGGATCGGGATGATGTCGAGCCCGGCGTCCATCGCGAGGAACAGGTTCGACAGCGTCTGCGCCTGGATCCCCTGCGAGGCATCCACGACGAGGATCGCGCCCTCACAGGCGGCGAGGGACCGCGACACCTCGTACGTGAAGTCCACGTGCCCGGGGGTGTCGATCAGGTTGAGCCCGTACGTGATGCCGTCCTTGGCGTCGTAGCTCATCCGGACGGCGTTGAGCTTGATCGTGATGCCGCGCTCGCGCTCGAGGTCGAGCGTGTCGAGCACCTGCGCCTTCATCTCGCGCTTCTGGAGCATGCCCGTGGCCTCGATCAGCCGGTCCGCGAGCGTGGACTTGCCGTGATCGATGTGGGCGACGATGCAGAAGTTGCGGATGCGATCGAGCTGCACGGAGCGTGGGCCAGAGGGACTTCGGGGAGAGCCCTGAATGCTAACCGAATGACGCGCGGCGTTCAACTCGTTGTGTCACCGGTACTTGGGGCCTGCGTACCCTTCCTGCCGTGCGACGCGTCCTGCAGCGAATGGTCGCGCCCGTTGCGGTGCGGCCTCCGGGCGTCATTTTCCCCACACCGCACATGGCCAACAATTCCCTCACTCCGCCGCCGCGCGCGCTGCAAAGCAAGCCGCGCCGCGTGCATCTCGTGCTGCGCGACGGCGCCGAGGTCGAGGGGGGCATCTTCCTGAACGACGGTCAGGCGCTCGGTCCCTACCTGGGGAGCCGGAAGGGCGGCTGGGTCAACCTCGTGCACGCGCAGTGGATCCTGCCGGTCGCGGAAGACGTCAATCACGCCGTGCTGCAGGCCGACCACATCCTGTACGCGTACGGCCCCGACGGCGATGTGCCGGTTCACGGCGTAGCCGGGCAGATGGCGGTGCGCGATGTCGAGGTGGTGCTCTCCACCGATGCGCGCATCCGGGGCCAGTTGTGCATCGCCGACCGGCAGCGGCTCTCCGACTTCCTGCACACCGTGGGGAAGTTCATCCCGATCGTGGGCGTGAGCCGGGTCGACAATGGCGCCATGGTGGGCGACATCGCCCTCAATCACCAGGCCGTGCGCGTGCTCCGCGACACCGCGCCCAGCGGCCGCAAGACCAACATGCTCACGCCGGCCCTCGGCTCCGTGGTCATCGACGAGTCGCGGATGACGCCGGCGGCCGGCAGCCGCCGGCTGGAGGAGGCCCCGCCGCGCCGCGGCACCGCCGCCGTGTCGCTCGGCAAGCTGCCGGTCGATGAGCGGTCGTTGCGTGCCACCCCCGTGAACACGCCGGCCATCGCACCCGCCGCCGCCGGCGTCCGCACCGAACAGATCTCGGTGAGTGGCGCCTCGTACACGCTCGAGATCCCGGGCCCCCCCGTGGAACGCCGCTCGGGGTCGCGCTCGGCGGTCCGGGCGCGCATCACCCTCAACCTCGACGGGGACAACCCGGTCGAGGTGACACAGGAAGAAGAAGAGGAAGCGCCCGAACCGTTCTCCGCGGCCGTCTCGGCGCGCCACGACCGGATGTCGCGTCACTGGCTGTCGCTCGTCGCCCTGCGGTTCGGCCTCTCCGGCGCCGATCCGCGCCGGCTCGAGGACGACTTCACGACCGAGCAGTTGTGGGACGGCATCGCGCGCGCCAACGACATCACGACGGATGAACTCGCCGTGCACGTCGCGTCGACGTTCCGCGTGCCGGTGGCCCGCCTCGACCGGATCGAGGCCCGCGCCGTCCAGCTGCTCGACGAATCCCTGGCGCGGAAGTTCGGGATGATTCC
>JANLSF010000379.1:0-3189 GCA_031362285.1 Gemmatimonadota bacterium
TCTCGGCAATCACGTTGTGCTGCGTCTTGCCGTCGGGATAGGTCTGGTTCACGATCGTCACTTCGAGCTCGACCGGATGCCCGCTGCCCATCAGGCGCGCGATGCGGCCGTAGTCTTCGTTGCGCATCACCACCGTCGGCACGGCCTTGGTCACGTCGAAGTTGCGGTTGTTGAAGGCGCGGATCTGGCCGTGCTCGCGGCCGGCGTCGTTCACGCGCAGTGCCGCACCCTGGTCTTTCAGGAACTGGTTCAGCTGATCCTGGAACTGGTCCATCGTGAGCGGCGCCAGCTTCGGATCGGCCGGCGCGGCCGGTACGACCGCGGGCGCACCGAACGGCGAGGGCGGCGGGATGGGCGAGAACTGCGCGCGCGCCTCGTTATCGTCGCGGCGCTTGGCCGGGGGATCGATTGTGACGTCGAGCTTCACGGGCTGCCCCACCAGCACCGCACGGCCCTTCAGGTTTCCGCGCAGGCGCGCGAAGAACATGTCGGCATCCTTCTGCGTGGGCCGCTCGGGCGGCGTGACGATCACGGTGGACGCGGTGACGGTGCCGTTCGTGCCCGGTGTCCACGCCAGCGCTTCGACGACCAGGCTGTCTTTCACCGGCGAGACGATATGCACCGCCGTCTTCTCGTTCAGCCAACCGGGACTACCGAAGTCCCACTCCTCGAGGTGCGCGTTCTTCAGGCCGGCCGCCGTGGCCTGCTGCACGAGCCAGTCCTGTGCCTTGCGCAGGTTGGGCGAGCCGGTGAGGCGCGGGCCGTACACATCGGTGAGCACGTGCAGCGTCCGCATGATCTGCGAGCGCTCGGTGGCCTCGCGGCGGATCTTCCACATCACATCGGAGTCGAGGCGCTCCACGGCAGGACGCGGCGCGGGATCCTGATCCTGCGCGAACGTCGTGGTGAGGAGCCCCGGCGCGGTGGCCAAGGCTCCCAAAAGGGCGGCGGCAAGAAGTGCGTTGCGCATGCGCCGGAATATAGCACTGTGCCGCCGTAGCGCGTCTGCCGCGTGCTACGGCGCCGGTCGCAGCGTCACGGTGTAGCTCCAGGTCAGCGGAGTTGGCGTGAAGCACGAGACCACTCCGACGTTGTTCGAGGCGCAACTCCACTCTTCCGTGAAGAAGGTGATACAGCGTTCGCCCGTGTCCAAGACCAGGGAACCCGACCCAGGGGCGGAAAAAGACTCGTCACCAATCTGCAGAAATGCGACGAACAGATTGCTCCCTGGCCGCTTGACGACTGGCGAGTTGGTCTGCACGCTATAGGTCGCGACGAACCGCCCCGTCACGTTGAAACAGGTCGTCTGCAAGGGCCCTTGGTCGGCCGTCGTCGACACGAACAGGCTGAATGACGGCGGGTTCTGCACCGTCAAGGCCGGCTGTTGGCTGCCCGATCCCGTCACAGTGGCGGCCACTGCGGTCGCATCCACGGTTCGTGTGTGCGAACTGCGGGTGGTGGCACGATAGACGGCCTGTCCCACGGTTTCCGACTCGTTCATCACCGCCGACACCGACTGCGTGGGCGCGAACGTGCTCTTTGAGTCGGTCACGAAAGTGGTGGTGGGACGGTTGGGCAAGTCGGCCTTCGCGCGGGCGAACATGCTCGCCCTCGTGAGCACGATGTCGGTCGTGCCGCTCTGACCGGCCTGGAACGTGCGCGTCCGCGTGGGCAGAGAGGCAAAGCCGAAGCTAGGCGCAGCCGTGATCGTCACCGTGCTACTGGTTCCGGCGGGCACCAAGGTCACGGGTCCGACGATGGGCACCGGCTGGACGCCGCCGGCCGGAGTCACCGAGGCGTTGGTGGCCGAGATGGCCACCGACACCAGCGTTCCGGTTGGTTCGACCCCGTCGGTGAACCGCACGCGGATGTCCACGAGCATCGTGCTCGGTTGGCCGGGCGTGAGCACTGGCGGCACCACCGCGTCAATCCTGGTGTCGGCGCAAAATTCTTGCTCGATCGAGTCAAAGGCGACGGGGAGTTCGAACTGAAGTAGCCAGAACACAAACAGCGACGTGACGTTTTGGACGTGGATGCTTAGGTTGGCCTTGTCGGCCAGACACTTCACGTTGATGCCGTTCATGCCGGCACGAAACGTCAGCCGCGACTCGGATTGAAGCTGGTCGATCAGCGCCCCAAGCGGCAACCCCGCCGCGTTGTTGTTGCGGTCCCCGGTTGTGCCAAAGACCGGCCAGTACATAAACAGCCAATTCAGCCATTCGCGCTGCGCGTCAGACGCCACGCTGTACGGGTCGCTCGTTCCCGGCGTCCGTGCGGTGGCGAGCCGAGGCAGAATTCCGGTCTGCGCCCACGTTGCGATAATCGGCAGGATCGCGGCCCTGAACCCGGCGCCGATGGGCCCGCCCTGTGACGTGATGCGGGCCACTTCGGCCTCGAACAGGGGCTGGAGTTGCTGGCACGCAGTGGCCATGGCCGTTGATTCCGGATGGCGACACCCCGAGAGCCAGTCGGAGTCCAACGTGAGCACCGCCACGGAAAAATGAGGCACGCTCAACGTCACGACGTTGCCGTGCAGCGCGACGGGTACCTCTTGCAGGTTCTGGCCGTTGTTGTCGCCAACGAAGCCCCTGAGTCCGAAGGCCGGCTTCTGGAAGCCCGGCGGCAGCGTGATCGTCAAGGTCGCCGGCGTCACGAACTGAAGCCCCGAGGGCCCGGCCGCGATGCCGGCCACCAGCGGTCCGCTCGGCAATCCGGCGAACGCTGCCAGCGGGGCAATCGTGATGGCGGTCGCGGTGTTGAGGCTACCCGAGGGCACAGTCAGGCGCAGCGTCGTGCCGTCGGCGGCTGCCGTTTGCACGCTGCCGCCAGCCGACGACACGGTGGTCGTCACCGCCCGCGCCGAATCGACCACTACCGGCGAGTTGGCGACCGTGACGTCCCGCGACGCCACGGCCAGCAGGTCGCCGGCGCCGAGCACGCCGTCGTTCAGGCCGCCGGCCCGGACGGCCGCGAAGAACATTCGGTAAAGGCCCAGAGGCTCGATACCGCTGAAGGTGTAGCTGAAAAACGAGCTGCTCTGATACGGGAAGGCCGAGGCCAGGCTGACGCCCCGCACCACCGGCACCAGCGACCGCAGGTTGCCGACCGTGCCGACCCGTGCGCCCACGCCCGGGCCCGCCGACACCACCGTGGTGCCATCCGGCAGCAGGATCAGGAAGTAGAAGTCGG
>JANLSF010000773.1:0-2541 GCA_031362285.1 Gemmatimonadota bacterium
CCGTCGTACTCCACGAACGCGAACCGCCGCGCCACCTCGCGCCAGGCGCGCATGATGTGCGCGCGCTCGGCCATCTCGGCGGGGTAGAAGTCGCGAAATCCGGGGAGGGGACCGAGTGACATCGGGGAAAGCTACCGGGCCAGCGGGTTGACGTTCAAGGCGAGCATGGCGTCGCCCACGGTGTGGAACGAGCCGGTCACGATGACCGTCGCGCCGAGTGACGCGGCCGTGGCGAGCGCACGCTCGAAGTCGGGCTCCAGCGTCGCCGGCCACCCGTTGGCGCGGGCGAAGGCGGCCGCTTCCGCCGGATCCCAGGCGCGCGAGGCGGGCGTGGAAGGGCTCAGGGTGATCACCAGGTGATCGACGAACCGCGCCAGGCCCGTCATCATCGATCGCCAGTCCTTGTCGGTCAGGACGTTGAGCACGGCCACGGCGGGACGCGGCGGGTTGACCAGCTGGAGCGTCTGCTCCATGACCGCCATGCCGTCGGCGTTGTGCGCCACGTCGAACACGTAGCGGCCGTGGGTCTGGAAGCGCCCGGGCAACCGCACCGACGGGAGCGCGGCCGCCATGTCGGCCGCCGGGCGACGCCAGGGCGGCCCCGCCGCGTCGAGCATGGTGAGGGCCACGGCCGCATTCGCGGCCTGGTGTCGCCCGGCGAGCGAGGTGCGCATCCGGACGGATGGGCCCCCAGCCATGGCGAAGCTGAAGTGCGTGCCATCCGGTCCCACGTCGATCTCGCTCACGCGGCTCTCGACGGGGACGACGCGAATCGGCGTCGCGCCATGCGCGCGCGCCTGCGCCACGAGTACGTCGCGAATGGCCGGGTCGGCCTCGCCGATGACGGCCGGGACCCCCGCCTTGAAGATGCCGGCCTTTTCGCCGGCGATCTGCGCCTTCGTGTCGCCCAGCAGTTCGGTGTGGTCGAGCCCGATGTTCGTGACCCCGGCCACGAGGGGCGTGATCAGGTTGGTCGAGTCGAGCCGTCCTCCCAGCCCCACCTCCACGACGGCGACGTCCACGTCGGCGTCCTTGAAGTAGGCGAACGCCAACGCCGTGGTCGCCTCGAAGAAGCTCGCGCCGGTGCGCTCCACGTCGGGGGTCCAGCGCTCCACGAAGTCGACCACGGCGTCGCTCGAGACCGGGACGCCGTTGACGATGATCCGCTCGGTGAAGTCGACCAGGTGCGGCGAGGTGTACTTCCCCACGCGCAGCCCTTGCGCGCGCAACAGCGTTTCGAGGGTGGCCGCCGTGCTCCCCTTCCCGTTCGTCCCCGCCACGTGGAAGCAGCGAAGCCGCGCGTGCGGGTTCCCGATCACGCCGAGGAAGTCCCGCATCCGGTCCAGCCCCAGCTTCTCCCGACCTTGCGTGCGCTCGAAGAGGTAGGCGAGCGCCTGGCGGTAGTCCTTCAGCTCGCGGCCCAACCCGTCGCCGCCGGCTTCCCGCTCATGTGCCGCAGGAGCGTCCCCAAGGTGCGCTTCAGGTCGAGGCGCGGCACTACCTGGTCGACCATGCCATGATCCAGGAGGAACTCGGCCGTCTGGAACCCCTCCGGCAAGTCCTGACCGAGCGTCTGCTTGATCACGCGGGGTCCTGCGAAGCCGATCACCGCGCCGGGCTCGGCGAGGATGGCGTCGCCGAGCATGGCGTAGCTCGCGCTCACGCCGCCGGTGGTCGGGTTGGTCAGGATCGACACGTACGGGATGCGGCGTTCCGCCAGCTGGGCGAGCATGGCCGCCGTCTTGGCCATCTGCATGAGGGAGAGCACCCCTTCCTGCATGCGGGCGCCGCCCGACGCCGAGATGATCACGAGGGGGTACTTCCGTTCGAGGGAGCGCTGGCCGAGGCGGGCGATCTTCTCGCCGACGACGGAGCCCATGGAGCCGCCCATGAAGGCGAAGTCCATGCACCCGAGATTCACGGGCATGCCGCCCAGCGCCCCCGACACGGTCAGGATGGCGTCCTCGTCCCCGGCGTTCGCGTGGGCCTTCTTGAGGCGGGCCGGGTAGTCGGGGAAGTTGAGCGGGTCCCGGGAGCGGAGATCCCCCTCCAGTTCCTCCACGGTGCCGTCGTCGAGCAGGAGGTTCACGTACTCGATGGCCCGGATGCGCCGGTGAAAGCCGCAGCTGGGGCAGACGCTCAGGTTCCGGACGAAGTTCTCGCGGAGGTCCGTGTGGTCACACTGCTCGCACTTCTCCCAGGCGTCGGCCGGGATATCGTGGCGCTGCCGAAGGGGGGTGCGGGGTTTCTTGTCCTTCTTGAACCATGCCATCAGTGCAACTTAGATCACAAAACGAGGCACGAATAGGGTCGCTTCGGTGTGTGTTCGGTATGTAGATCGTGCGCCTGGCGGCGAGCGACGATGCCCGCTCTACAGCGCGAACCCTTCCGCCCGTCCACGCCCCTCACTGCTAACCCGCAGCAGAATCCCCACCGCCAGCCAGCAGCTCAGCAGAAACGAGCCGCCGTAGCTGAAGAACGGCAGCGGAATCCCCGTGATCGGCATGAGGTTGAGCGTCATGCCCACGTTCACGATCACGT
>JANLSF010000803.1:0-8467 GCA_031362285.1 Gemmatimonadota bacterium
AGGGTTCCGTCCACCACGCTCTGCACCCAGCGCCGGGTTCCGACGGTCTGCAGCGGCACCTCGGTGCGGACGCCGAGCCCCCACGGCGCAACCTCGTCGGCGTGGTCGAAGCGCAGCTCGACGACGCCCGAGACGATGTCGCCCGGGTCGATGGCGGGATTGGAGCGGCGGTTGCTGAACAGCAGCGACTGGCCGATGACGCTGTAGAGCGCCGGTGCGGCGGTCGAGAGGCTCTGCGATCGCTCGAAGGCCCCGCCGGCGCGAAGGGTGAGCACGCCGCGTTCGAACTCCACGGGGCGCGAGACCAGCCCCTCGGCGCGCCACGCCCGCCAGAAGTTGTGGACATCCTCGCCGAACAGGAACGCCGAGATGGTGTTGTTGGTGGTGCTCGTGATCCACAGCTCGTTGGTGCGCGTCTCGCGGCGGGCGTCGAGGTCCACCGTCCAGGTGGCGCCGATCGGAGCCCGCACATGCACGGCCGGGTCCACCCCGCCAAGCAGGGCGTGCCACCCCACCGAGGTCTGGATCAGGATGTCGGGGCCGTGCAGCACCCACTCCGGTCCGACCTCGAGTCCGATGGACTGCACCCGGTCGTAGGAGAACGAGGTCACGCCGTACAAGCCAGGCCACTCGAACCAGGGCTGGGCCGCGAGCGTGGGCGCGCGCTGATAGCGCAGCACCCACCCGCCGTCCTGCTCCACGAGCGTGTAGGTGTGCTGGGGATACGAGTACGCGGAGTCCCGCACCACGGCCCACGGACTGAGGCGCACGATCCCGCCGATGGCGATGGCGCGCCCCTCGATGCGCGCTCCGGGGCCGAGCTCGAGATCGCCCCCCACCACGATCACGTCGCCAGCCACCTGCGCCTGGAACCGCGCGGTGCCGCCGACGATCACCACGGGGTGCGGGAAGCTGGTGTCGCGCGGCACCAGCGTGCGCGCACCGGCGGTGCCGCGCCACGTGGAGTGGGGACCGTCGAGTGCCCGTTCGAGCCGTCCGCCGGCGACGCCCGGCGCGGCGCCATCAATGCGGACATCGAACGGAGGTACGGTCGCGGGCGCCTTGCCACCGGGCGCTGCTTGCGCCTGCAGCGACGAGGCGATCGTCGCGATCGCCACCGCGGCGGGCAGTGCGCGAAGCAGTGCGCGAAGCGGTGCGCGAACCAGCACTCCGGCGCCGACCGCCACGCTACGCGCGCGCCAGCGCGAGGAAGTTCGCGAGCATCCGCTTGCCGTCGGGGGTGAGCACGGACTCCGGATGAAACTGCACCCCCCACACGGGGTGCGTCGCGTGACGGAGCGCCTGCACCTCGGTGGCATCGTCGTCGGCCACGGCGGTCACCTCCAACGCGGCCGGAAACGACGCGTGCTCCACCAGCAACGAGTGGTAGCGCATCACTTCGCAGCCATCGTCCACCCCGGCAAAGAGCCCCGTGCCGTCATGCCGGAGCCGCGAGGTCTTGCCGTGCATCACGCGGGCGGCGCGCACGACGCGGCCACCGTACGCCTCGCCGATGGCCTGGTGCCCGAGGCAGACCCCCAGCATGGGGATCTCGGCGCCCCAGCGCTGGATGACCGGCACCGTGACGCCCGCGTCGCGCGGCGTGCCCGGTCCCGGCGACAGCACGATGGCGTCGGGCGCCATCGCGCCCACCTCCTCCACCGTGAGGGCGTCGTTCCGCCGCACGACCGGGTCTGCCCCCAACTCGCCGAAGTACTGCACGAGGTTGTAGGTGAACGAGTCGTAGTTGTCGATCACGAGGAGCACGCGGGCTACGGCGTGGGTGCGGCGACGGAATCGGCGGACAGGGCGCGGAAGTCCGGGAGCGGGTCGCCCCAGATGTAGTGGTTGAACCACCGCAGGTTGTGCTCCATCACCGCGCGCTGGCTCTTGGGCTTGGTGATACCGTGGCCGAACCCCTTGTAGACCACCATCTCCACCGGAACGCCGCGGTCCTCGAGGCCCTGCCGCAGCTCGTAGGCGTTGGCGATGGGCACGCGGCGGTCGAGCTCGCCGTGCTGGATCAGTGTCGGCGTCTTCGCCGCCTTGATGTTCGTCATCGGCGAGGTCTTGGCGTAGATCGCCGGGTCCATGGCGGGATCGGCGCCCAGGTAGTTGATCGTGAACGGCGTGATGTCGGTGTTGTAGTAGTAGGTGGCCCAGTTCGAGATGCCCGCGCCCACCGAGATCGCCTTGAACCGGTCGCTGTTGGTGGTGAGGAAGGCCGAGATGTAGCCCCCCTGCGACCACCCCATCGAGGCCACGCGCTTGGTGTCCGCCCACCCGGCGGCGACCATCGCATCCACGCCGCTCAACACGTCCCAGGCGTCACCCACGCCCAGGTTGCGCTCGTTCAGGCGGCGGAACTTCTCGCCGTATCCCGCGCTCCCGCGGTAGTTGACCTTCAGCACGACGCCGCCGCGGGCCGCCCACTCCTCGATGGGGTAGTAGCGCGCATCCGGCAACACCGGGCGATCCACCCCGGTCGGGCCCCCGTGGATCACGCACAACAGCGGGTGCGAGCCGTCGGGCTTCGCATCGCGACCGCGGATCAGGACCCCCTCCACCTCGGCGCCGTCCTTCGAGCGCCACCGCACCACCTCGCGTGTGGCGAGCTGCCAGCCGCCCACCTGCGCCGTCATGTTGGTCAGCGTCTTCGGCGCCCACTGGCTCGTGGACGACACGCGCACCTCGGTGAGGGCGGTCGGCGAACCTTCGCTGAAGGCGGCTGTCTTGCCATCGGGGGTGAGCGAGGCGCCGAACACCACCGCGCCCGCCGGTGCCGACACGGTGCGGATCGCGCTCGTGGCCGGGTCCACCGCGAAGAGGTGCGAGGCCGTCTTCTGCGAGGCGCTGAAGTAGATCCCCGCGGCGGTCCAGGCGATCGGGTTCACGGTCTCGTCGAAACCGTTCGTAAGCGAGCGCGGCGTGCCGCCCGCGGCGGGCACCACCGCGATGCGGTTGTTCCGGTCGAACGACCGCTCGATTCCCATGGCCGACGAGAAGGCGATCATCGTGCCGTCGGGCGACCAGAGCGGGCCGCCGTCGGGCCCGACCGTGGTCACGAGCGGCGTCACCGCGTCGGATGCGGCCCCGTCACCGAGGGCCAGCAGGTACACGTCGCTGGTGGCGCCGAAGGCCAGGTCCGGCACGGTGGTGGCGCTGAAGGCGATCCGCCGACCGTCTGGCGCCCAGTCGAAGCCGTTCACGCTGAACCGGGTTCCGCTCGTGCGCTGGCGCCCTGCCTGCGGCTCCTCGAGCGCCCGCGCGACGGCTGCCGTGAAGAGGTGCACGAAGGCATAGTCGCGTCGCACGACGTCGTAGCCGCTGAACCGCTCCTTCCGCGTCTTGTCGCCCGCTGCCTCCACGCTCGCCGTCCACGCGATCTGGCTCCCGTCGCGTGACCAGGCGTACCCCTGCACGCCGTTCGCGGCCTTGGTCAGCTGCACCGCCTCGCCGCCGTCCACCCGCATGGCGTAGAGCTGGGGCGGTCCCTCGCGCGCGCTCGCGAAGCTCACCCACTCCCCGTTGGGCGACCACTCCGGGTTGAACGCCCCCTTGGGATGGCGCGTGAGCTGCCGGCGCGCCCCCGAGGCCACGTCGGCCATCCACAGCTGCGTCACGAACGCGTCGGCCTTCCAGTCCGTCTCGGCCACCGAGTACAGCACCTGCTGGCCGTTCGGGCTGATGCGCGGGGACCCGACGCTCTTGAGCGAGAGCAGCTCGTCGATCGAGGGCACCTTGCCCTGCGCCTGGGCGCTCGGCGCGGCGAACAGGACGAGCAGGAGGACGAGCAGCAGGCGGCGCATGGGTCGAATCCTCGGTCGGTGGCGATCGGTCAGCTGCGGGGATGATACTGCTTGTGGACGCTGCGCAGGTACTCGCGGTCCACGTGGGTGTAGATCTGCGTCGTGCCGATGTCGGCATGGCCGAGCATCTCCTGCACGGCGCGCAGGTCGGCGCCCCCTTCGAGCAGGTGCGTGGCGAAGGAATGCCGGAGGGTGTGCGGCGTGACCACCTTGGTGATCGCCGTGCGCTCCACATGCTTGCGGAGGATCTTCCACGCTCCCATGCGCGACAGGGGCTCGCCGCGGCTGTTGAGGAAGAGCATCCCCTTCCCCTTGCCCTTCTCGAGCGTGGGGCGCAGTTCACGCAGGTACAGCGCCACCGCGCCGGCGGCGCTCCGCCCGAGTGGCACGAGCCGCTCCTTGCCTCCCTTCCCGAAGACGCGGAGGAGCCCCTCGTCGGCCATCAGGTCGCGCACCCCGAGCGAGATCCACTCCGACACGCGGAGCCCCGCGCCGTAGGCGAGTTCGAGCATGGCCCGGTCGCGATAGTAGAGGTGGTCGTCGTGCGAGGGCGCCGCGATCAGCGCCGTCATCTCCTCCACCGTCAGCACGTCGGGCAGGGTCCGCCACTTCTTTGGCGTCTCCAGCCGCTCGCTCGGGTCGCCGCGCAGGATCCCCTCGGCCAGCAGGAACTTGAACCAGGTGCGCAGCGCGGAGATGTTGCGCCGGATCGACGCCGGCGCCAGGCCGAGATCCTTCAGGAAGAAGACGTAGTCGCGCAGCAGGCGGGGGGTGAGCGCCTGCGGGGTCATCGCCTGCCTGGTGACGGCCCAGGTCACGAAGCGCCGCACGTCGCGCCCGTAGGCATCGTGCGTCCGGACGCTCGCCCCTTCTTCCAGCGCCAGGAAGTCGCCGAACCGTTCCGTGAGGAAGGCGCGGGCCACCTGGTCGGCGATCAGAACCACCGCGCCAGCCCTTCCGAGAAGGCGACCAGCACGGCGAACGCCACGGGGGTGGCCAGGGTCATGGCGATGATCGAGCGCACGAAGGGGAGCGCCAGCGCGCCGGTGATCGGCGCAACCATGAGCCGCGGCCCCGGGATGAGCCGCGCGAGAAAGAGCGCCGGGATCCCCCACCGGTCGTACAGCGCGTGCACGCGCACCTCGGCCTTCCCCATGCTGCCCTGCTTGCTCGACAGGAATTTGTGCACGCGTTCGGCGCCGAAGTGGCGCACGGTCCAGTAGATCCCGGACATGCCGAGCAGGTGGCCCACCGTGATCACGGCCAGCGAGAGGCCCATGCTGACCTTCTCCGACGCGGCGAGCACGGCGGCGACCAGCACGACGTTGTGGATCGGCGGGAAGAAGCTCTCGAGCACGGCGCAGAGGCCCACCACGAGGAAGTACGCCACCGGCGGCAACGACTGCACCCATGCCACCAGCGCGTCCATCATCGGCATCGGCGCCTCAGCTGGTGCGCGGGACGATCGTGGCCACGGCGATCACCGCGAGCCCCTCGCCACGCCCGATCCACCCCATGCCTTCGTTGGTCTTGCCCTTCACGCTCACGTGCCCGGGGACGGCGCCCAGCGCATGCGCGAGGCGGTCACACATGGCCTCGCGATGCGGCCCGATCTTTGGTTGCTCGCAGATGACCGTGACGTCACACTGTTCCACGCGCCACCCTTCGGCGAGTAGCCGGGCCACGGCCGAACGCAGCATCTCGATCGAATCCCGCCCCTTGTTGGCCGGGTCGCTGTCGGGAAACATCGCGCCGATGTCGCCCGCGCCGGCCGCGCCCAGCACGGCATCGGTCAGGGCATGGCACACCGCGTCGGCGTCGGAGTGGCCGGTGCACTTCACGGTCGAGGGAATGTCGATCCCGCCCAGCCGCAGTGGCCCACCCGGGACGAACCGGTGCGAGTCGTAGCCGATCCCGGTGCGATGCACGGTGCGCGCGCCTACGCCGCGGCCCCGGCAGGCTCGCCGGGGATGATCGAGTAGTCCTGCCGGCGGCGCATCGGCGTGAAGCCGGCGTCGGCGATCAGCCGCTCCATCTCGCCGGTCGTCGTGCGGTAGGTGGTATTGGCCGCCGACACCACGTTCTCCTCGATCATGAGCGAGCCGAAGTCGTTGCACCCGAAGTTGAGCGCCACCTGCCCGATCTTGAGCCCCATGGTCACCCAGCTGGCCTGCAGGTTGGGCACCGACTCGAGCACGATCCGCGAAATCGCCACCGTCCGCAGGTAGTCGACCCCGTCGGTCTTCTTCATGTGGCTCATGGTCGGGGTGTTTTCCGGCTGCAGCGGCCAGGTGATGAACGCCGTGAACCCGTTGGTCCGCTTCTGCAGTGCCTCCACCCGCGTGAGGTGCTCGAGGCGCTCGGCCAGCGTTTCACCGATGCCGTACATCATGGTGACGGACGTCTTCATCCCCTCCTCATGGGCAATCCCCATGATCTCCAGCCACCGGTCGGCCCCCGCCTTCTTGGGCGCCGCGATGTCACGCACGCGCTGCACCAGGATCTCGCCGCCGCCACCGGGGATCGAGTCGAGCCCCGCTCCCTTCAGTTCCCGCACGACGGTCCGTGCGTCCATCCGGAACAGTTCGGCGAAGAAGTCCACCTCGCTCGGGCTGAAGCCGTGGATATGGATCGGGTGATGGCGCTTGATGTAGCGCAGGAGGTCCAGGTACCAGTCGAACGGGATGTACGGGTTGTGCCCGCCCTGGATCAGGATCTGCACCCCGCCCAGCGCCTTGGTTTCGTCGATCTTGGCCCCGATCTGCTCGAACGACAGCGTGTACCCCTCGCCGTGCTTCGGGCGCCGGGCAAAGGCGCAGAAACCGCAATCGGCCACGCACACATTCGTGTAGTTGATGTTCCGGTCCACGATGTACGTCACCACGCCGTGCGGGTGCTTGGCACGGCGGAGGCGATCGGCTTCGGCGCCCAGCTCGAGGAGGGGCGCGTTGGTGTAAAAGTCGAGCAGGTCTCGGCTGACGGCGGTCATCGGACGCGTGTGGAGAAGGTCAGGCGGGGAGGAAGGCCAGGCGCCCGTCGGGGACGCGGCCATCGGTGACGAGGCGTCGGAAGAATTCCGTGAGCCCCGCGAGGTGCTTGTAGCTCAGGCGGTAGTCGAGCCCGGCGAAGTACTCGCGGCAGTCGGCGTCCGACACGCCGGTGTTCGCGTGCGCCTGCGCGGCGAGCTCGTCGAGGTGCCGCACCCCCCAGTCGCGCGAGGCGATGAGCGCCGCGTGCGTGGCCAGCGACTGCGCCACCGGCGTGCTCCGCTGCGCCACCCAGACGGCGAAGACGAAGGGCAGCCCCGTCCACGCCTTCCACTCCGCCCCGAGGTCGTACGCGTACGGGTAGTGCGGCGCATCGTCGGCGGCCGCATCCCCGCGGCGCGCCGCATCGAGGATGAGTGCCGCGTCGCCGATCACCAGGCGCGCCGCGTGCGACTCGTCGCCGAACCGTCCCACGTCGGCCACCTCGGCGTCGGCCGCCACGAACTCGGGTGCGGCATGCCAGCGTTCCCGGAAGAGCTGGCGCAGCAGCTCCACCGAGGTCATCGACGACTTGCTCACCAGCACGCGGCGCCCGCCCAACTCCGGGGCCGGCACCCGGCTGAACAGCATCACGCTGCGCACGGGCCCGTCACAGGTGATCGCGAGGTCCGGCAGCAGCAGGTAGCGATCGGCGTCCTGGGCGTACTCCACGGCCGAGACCACGCTCACGTCGAGGGCGCCCTCGGCCATCATCCGGTTGAGCACGGTCGGCACGCCGTCGATCAGGGTGCCGACCATGGGCACGATGCCGCGGTCGATGGCCCCGTAGACCGGGTAGCAGTTGATGTAGGGAATGCGGCCGATGCGCATGCCGGAAACTAACTGACGTCCGGCCTTTGTACACCGAGGAAGCGTCCTCGCGAACCAGGCACAGGATCCGCTGCGCGACATCCCTCGGCGGATCTAGGACGGTCGCATCAGGTTCGCGAGCGATCGGGATGGCGGCTATCGCCGTAGCGCGTAGAATCCCGAGTCGCTTCCTACGTAGATGCGCGTAGCGTCGAATGCGGGCCGGGTGAAAACGGGCGGCTCCCGAGCCAGGAGCGTCTGCCAGAAGCTCGTCCCGGTTGTGGCCGAGAGTACGTCTAGCTGTCCGAAGAAGTGGGAAAGGATCGAGTCGCCCATCGCGATCATGGGCTCAATTGGTGACCCGAGATTTCCGGTTGGCCGCGACCAAAGGACCGTGCCCGTCGCGGCGTCAAAGCCGGTGAGAACGGTGAGCGAGGAGCCGGCAACCACAACGTTGTCGCCGACGGAAATGGGCCTCGTGTCGTTGAGGTTGCTGGCCAATCCCAGCGGCCTCCCGGTCACCCATACGCGCGCACCCGAATCAGCCGTGACAGCATGAATGCGGCCGTCCCACGAAGCGACAATCACGAGGTTGTTCCACAGCGAAGGCCCAGCGTTGGCACCGCTCCACATGCCAGGCTGCGCGGGAGGAAGATCATCGCGCCAGAGTATCGCTCCTGAAATCGCATCAAGGGCCACTACTCCGCCCGTGTAGGGCGGTACGCGGCGAAGGTACCCCACGAAAACGCGCCCACGGTCGTGGGCGGGACTGAACACGTACGTCTCCGCTGTATCCAGGGCCACGCGCGTTCGCCAAGCGAC
>JANLSF010000824.1:0-4155 GCA_031362285.1 Gemmatimonadota bacterium
GGCTCGGCGACCTCGATGGCTGCACGGCGCATGCGCGCCGGCTGGCCGACCGCGCGGGCGATACAGGGTTCCTGACGCGCCCCCCGAGTGGCCGCTGGAGCCTCGGCGAACACATCGCCCACCTCAACCTGACCACGGAGGCCTACCTCCCGCTGTTCGACGCCATCCTGGCCTCGCAGGCCGGGGCGCCGCGGGACGAGACGCGCCGCCATGCGCGGGATCTCGTGGGCGCCTTCCTCTGCTGGAGTGTGGCCCCCCCGGTCTGGATGCGCTTCAAGACCCCGCCCGCGTTCGTCCCCTCGGGGGATGCGCCCCGGCACCTCACCATGGCCGCGTTCGAGCGGCTCAACCACCGGCTCGCGGAGCGGGCGCGCTCGCTCTCCCGCCTCGACCTCAACGGAGCGCGCGTGGCCTCGCCGTTCGCCCCGAACATGAAGTACAACGGCTGGACGGCCGTCACCGTGATCACCGCCCACCAGCGCCGTCACCTCTGGCTGGCGGAGCACCCGTAGCGTCGCCACATTCGCGGGCCGCGCACGTCGCGTCGTCTTCCGTCGTCCTTCCGTCCTCCTTCCAGCCCCGTGCCATGATCATCCGGAGCCCGTATCCCGACGTCGAGATCCCGAACGTCACGCTGACGGAGTACGTCTTCAAGGACGCGGGGCCCTGGGCCGACAAGATGGCCATCATCTGCGGGCTCACCGGACGGAGCTATACGTACGGGCAGCTGCAGGGCGCGATCCGTGCCTGCGCGGCCGGGCTGCACGCGCGAGGCATCACCAAGGGGGACGTGATCGGCATCGTGAGCCCGAACGTGCCGGAGTACCCCATCATCTTCAACGGGGCGGCGAGCATCGGCGCGATCTCGAGCACCGTCAATCCGTTGTCCACGGCCGACGAGATCGCGAAGCAGTTCAGCGACTCGAAGGCCCGCATCCTGATCACGATCCCGCAGATGCTGGAGAAGTGCCAGGAGGCGGCGGCGAAGTGCGGAGTGGAGGAGGTGTACGTGTTCGGCGAAGCGCCGGGAGCCACGCCGTTCGCCACGCTGATGCGCGCGGACCTGCCGGCGCCCAACGTGACGATCAACCCGGCGGAGGACCTGTGCGCCCTGCCGTACTCGAGCGGCACGTCGGGGATCCCCAAGGGGGTGATGCTCACGCACCGGAACCTGGTGGCCAACCTCCACCAGACGAGGCACTCCTCCTCGATCCTCGCCCATGACGACGTCGTGATCGGCGTCCTGCCCTTCTTCCACATCTACGGCATGGTCGTGATCATGGCGGGCGCGTTCGTCGAGGGCGCCACCGTCGTGACGCTTCCCCGGTTCGAGCTGCCCGTCTTCCTCGAGACCATCCAGAAGTACCACGTCACGATGGTGAACGTCGTGCCGCCGATCATCCTCGCGATGGCGAAGCATCCCATCATCGCCGACTACGACCTGTCGTCGTTGCGTGGCCTGTTCTCGGGGGCCGCGCCCCTGGGCGACGAGCTCGCGGCGGCCGCCGCGACGCGGCTCGGCGTGGTCGTCCGACAAGGCTACGGGCTCACCGAGACATCCCCGGTCACGCACTTCCACCCCCTGGCCGGTGACCGCGTGGAGTACGGTTCGGTCGGGCCGCTCGTCGCGAACACCGAGGCGCGCCTCGTGCATCCCGACACCGGGGTGGACGTGGCCTCCGGCGAACGCGGCGAGCTGTGGCTCCGGGGGCCGCAGGTCATGAAGGGCTACTTCAACAAGCCCGAGGCCACGGCGCTCTGCATGACCGACGACGGGTGGTTCAAGACCGGCGACGTGGCCGTGGTGGACGAGACGGGCTGGTTCGCCATCGTCGACCGCGTGAAGGAGCTGATCAAGTACAAGGGGATGCAGGTGGCGCCCGCCGAGCTGGAGGCGCTGCTGCTCTCGCACCCCGGCATTGCCGACGCCGCCGTGATCCCGATTCCCGACGAGGAAGCCGGTGAGATCCCCAAGGCGTACATCGTGACGCGCGCGGCGCTCACCGGCGACGAGATCATGGCGTGGGTGGCCGAGCGGGTGGCGCCGTACAAGAAGATCCGCGCGGTGGAGCTCACCGATGCGATTCCCAAGTCGCCGTCGGGCAAGATCCTGCGCCGCTTTCTCGTCGACCGCGAGCGCGCGCTGCGCTCGGGGAAGACGGCCTGACCCACGCTGCCTCCATCATCCCTTCCAACACCCCCCGCTGACATGCCGATCCAGACGTCCGACCTCGCGCGGGTCTTCGCTCGCGACATTGCGACCGTGAAGGCCGAGGTGCTCGCCTATCCGGACGACGCCTCGCTCTGGGCGCAGCCGGCCGGCTGCCCGAATTCCGGTGGCACCCTGGCCCTGCACCTGGCCGGCAACCTGCGCCACTTCATCGGCGGCCTGATGGGAGGCTCGGGCTACGTGCGCGACCGTCCGGCGGAATTCGCGACGCGGGGCACCTCCCGGGCCGACGTCGCGACGCTCCTCGATGCCGCCGCCGCCGAAGTGGCGGCGGCGCTGGCCAAGGTGCCGAGCAACTTCCTCGACGTGGCACCTCCGCTGCAGATGCCGAAGGGCATGGTGGTGCGCCTGCCGGTCGGCATCCTGCACCTGATGTCCCATCTCGCCTATCACATCGGGCAGATCGACTACCATCGCCGCCTCGTCACGGGTGATGCGACCGGCGTGGGCGCCATGGACTTCGCGCCGCTCGCGGACTGAGCCTCCCGGTGTCGCTGACACTCGAGCACCGGCCCGGCACGCTGGCCATCTGTCGCCTCGCGGCGGAGGCACCGGTTCCCGCGTGGGCGACGTCGGGCACCCTTCACAGCGTCACGCGCACGCCCGACGAACTTTCCATCGTGTGTGACGCCGCCGTGGTCCCCGCCGAGGTGCACGCGGAACGCGACACGACCGCGATCCGGGTGGTGGGGACGCTCGACCTGTCGATGGTGGGGGTGCTGTCGGCCCTCGCCGCCCCGCTCGCGGCCGCGCAGGTCCCGATCTTCGTGATCTCCACCTTTGACACCGACTGGGTGCTCGTCCGTACGACCACCTACGCACGGGCCGTGCAGGCCCTGGCCGACGCCGGCTTCCCGGTGCTCGAGCCCGCTTCCACCTCTCCCTGAACCAATCCTCCAATGCCGACCCGCCTGCGCCGTTGCGTCCCTGCCCTCGTGGCACTCACCCTCACCCTCGCTCCCGCGACGCTGCGCGCGCAGGCGGCCGACGCGAAGGCCGAGGTGATGGCCACGATCCGCACCATGTTCGACGGCATGCGCCAGACCGACTCGGCGAAGGCGCGCTCCGTCATCCATGCCAAGGCCCTCCTGGTGAGTTCCTCGGAGAAGCCGAACGGCGGCGGCCCCGTGGTGACGATCGACCCCGTGGACGGCTGGCTCAAGTCGATCGGGACGCCGCATCCCGAGGTGTACGACGAGCGACTCCGCAATCCGGTGATCCAGATTGACGGCAACATGGCCGCGGTATGGGTGGAGTACTCGCTTTACGTGGGCACGCGCCTCAACCACTGCGGCGTGGACGCCTTCCAGTTGGCGAAGGACGCGTCGGGGTGGAAGATCGTCGCGATCGCCGACACCCGACGCAAGGGCGGCTGCACGGAGATCCCCCCGGGTCAGTAGCCCGCACTAGAACCAGCGGCCGATGCGCACGAAGAGCTGTCGTCGGCCGTCGGTGTTGCGCCCTTCCTGCAGCACGATGCGCCCGATCGGTGATCGGACCTCGAGCCCGAGGCGGGTGCCGTAGAACCAGGTGCCCGCGTATGCCTCCCCGGGTGTCGAACGCGACCGGAGGAGGCCGTCGCCGAAGCCGGTCGCACCCGCATCGAAGTCGGCGCGCAGCGAGAAGAGCGCGGTGAGCTTCTGGCGCACGGCGAATCCCGCGTGCACCATCTGCTCGCCGCGATTCTCGCTCACCCGGAAGCCGGGGAATCCGTTCCCCCCACCGAGCCAGAACCAGCGCTGGGCGGGAAGGTTGCGGCCGTAGCCCACGTCGAGGTGCGGGCGAACGTCGAACGCGCCCACGTTCCACGACGTGGCGGCGCGCAGCGATGCGATCGCGTACTCGTTGGTCACCGTGGCCGCGACGGCCAGCGCGTCGTACTCGTCGTCCAGTCGCCACGAGACGTGCGCCTGCGCGCCACCGGC
>JANLSF010000882.1:0-3097 GCA_031362285.1 Gemmatimonadota bacterium
GGTCTCGAATGCGGTTGAGCTGCTCGCGCGGGGGCATCCACATGCCGCCGGCCACGTAGCAGCCGCGAGGCTCGAGGTGGAAGTAGAGCCCGGCCGCGCCGCCATCCGGGGAGGAGGCGCCCACGCTCTTGGAGGACCGCCGGTGGAAGAACCAGCAGCTGGCGTGGGTCTTGTACGGCGTCTTGTCCTTCGAAAACCGGATGTCGCGATGAATCCGGAAGAGGGACCGTCTCGGGTCGCCCATCAGTTCCGGGACGCGCTCGGCGAGGGCGACGTCGACCTCCTCGATGAAGAGGCGCATGGGGGTGCGGACGTCGGTCTCGTAGTCCGCCCGGTGCGCCTCGAACCAGTCGCGCCCGTTGTGCTCGGCCAGGCCGCGCAGGAAGGTGAAGGCCCGGGGCGAAAAGCCGGAAAACAGCTGGTCAGGCGGGGAGGAAAGCACCGGGAATCGTACCGGGCGGTGGGGCTGCCGCGACAGGGGAGGACGGCGACCCCTCGGACGTCTCGGTGTCAAGGCCGGGCCGGGAGGGGACCCCATCTATTGACGGGGCCCATTCCGGGGTTATCCTCCCGCCAGACACCCCTGCACTGCGGGGGCTCCAAAGGCGTACCGGCGCGACGACGCGCAGGCTTCCTGCCCGGGATCAGGGTCCCGGGGTGGCAGCGGCAACACCCGCGCACCGCGCGGCCGAATCCTTCACAGCATGAGGGAAACATGAGGAGATTTCGTGAGTGGGCGGTGCTCGGGGCCGCACTGGTGGGATTCGCCCTTCCGGTGCACGCTCAGGGCAGCGGCGCGATCGCGGGCAAGGTCACCGAGGTGGGCAACACCTTGCCCATCGGTGATGCGCGCGTGCAGGCGACGCAGGCGGGTCGCACGGTCGGTGGCACGGCCACTCAGGCGGATGGCAGCTTCCGGCTCGTCGGCCTCGCGGCCGGCACGTACACGGTGATCGTGTCGCGCATCGGGTTCGCGGCCAAGCGCACCGAGGGGGTGATCGTGGCGGCGGGCGGCACCGTGACGGTGAACGCGTCGATGACGCCAAACGCCACGTCGCTGTCGCAGGTGGTCACGACGGCGTCGCGCAAGGCGGAGCGGGCGCTCGACGCACCGGCGCAGATCTCGGTGGTGACGCAGCAGGAGATCGCCGATCGGCCGAGCCTCACGGTGGCCGACCACATCAAGTCGGTGCCGGGCATCGACGTGTCGCAGGGCGGCATCGCCCAGTCGAACATCGTCGCGCGCGGCTTCAACAACGCCTTCTCGGGCTCGATGCTGATGCTCCAGGACTACCGGTTCGCCGGCGTCCCGTCGCTCCGCGTCAACGTGCCGTTGCTCTTCACGGGGTCGAACGACGACATCGAGCGCATCGAACTGCTGCTCGGCCCGGCCTCGGCGCTGTACGGCCCGAACTCGGGGAACGGCGTGCTCCACGTGATCACGAAGTCCCCGTTCGAGTCGCAGGGGACCACGATCTCGGTCGACGGCGGCGAGCGCTCGGTGTTCCGCGCGGCGATCCGCCACGCCGGCACCCTCGGCGACAAGATCGGCTACAAGATCTCGGGCGAGACGTTCACGGGCCTCGACTGGGGCTACGTGGACCCGGCCGAACCGGTGAAGTTCGACACGGCCCAGCGCGTGCCGGTGGACCGCCGCGGCGACGCGAGCTTCCGTGACTACGGCGTCCGCAAGCAGACGATCGAGGGGCGCCTGGACCTCAAGCCGTTCAAGGACCTGACGCTGATCTCGACGATCGGCTTCACGAACATCCCGTCGGGGATCGAGCTCACGGGCGCGAACGGCTCGTCGCTCGTCAAGAACTGGTCGTACACCAACTTCCAGCAGCGCATCAACTACAAGCGGTTCTTCGGCCAGCTGTTCCTGAACGAGAGCAATGCCGGCAACGCGTCCGGACTCTCGTCGCAGGGCACGTACCTGCTCCGCTCCGGCCAGCCCATCGTCGACCAGTCGCGGGTGTTGGCGGTGCAGGCGATCCAGGGCGTCGATTGGGGGGCGAACCAGACCTTCACGATCGGCGGCGACTTCATCTGGACCAACCCGCGGTCCGGCGGCACGATCAACGGGGCCAACGAACTCGGCGACAACGTGAAGGAGATGGGCGCGTTCGTGCAGTCGGAAACGAAGCTCGGCAACCGGGTGGACCTGATCGGTGCCCTCCGCTTCGACACGCACAGCGCCATCAACGAGTCGATGCTCTCGCCCCGGCTGGCCATCGTCTTCCGCCCGAACGCCAACCAGACGTTCCGGCTGGCGTACAACCGGGCGTTCGCGACTCCGGCCAACTTCGCCTTCTTCCTCGACCTCGTCTCGTCGCCGAACATCGGCGGGTCGGGCTTCGACCTCCGCGCCGAGGGCAACCCGCCCAAGGATGGCTGGCGCTATCGCAACAGCTGCACCGGCCCGAACGCGAACTACTGCATGCGGTCACCGTTTGCCGGCGGCAACCAGTTCGTGCCGTCGAGTGCGGCGTCAGCCCTCCCGGCTTTCTGGGGGCGCAACGCCGTGGCCATCAACGCGGGAACGCGGGCGGCCATCACCGCCGGCTTCACGCCGAGCTTCGGCGCGGCCATCGGTGGTGCCCTCGGCGCCGCCGTCGGCGCGGCCGTGGCCAACACGCTTCCCCTGCTCACACCGAACGATGCCCAGGTGAGTTCGCGCCTGGCCTACCTGAGCAACGCGTTCGGGACCATCGCCCCGAGCTCGATCCAGTCGATCGCGCCGCTCAAGCCATCGTACAACTCCACCTACGAGGCCGGCTACAAGGGCTTCGCGTTCGGCCGGCTCCGCTTCGACGCCTCGCTCTGGTTCCAGCAGCGCGGTGACGTCGGGACGTCGGCGGGCCTCGCCACCCCGAGCGTGTTCGCGGATTCGGGCACGGCCAAGGCGTTCCTCGCGACCAACGCGACGCTGATCGGCAGCGTGGCGGCGGCGCTCACCCCGGTCTACACGCAGGTGGCCGCTGGCGGCGGCTTTGGCGCCGCGTGCGCCGGTCCCGCGGCTGCCACGTGCGGCGGCTTTGCGGCCAACGGCGTGCTGCCCGGCTTCCCGCAGCTCGGCGCCCCCTCGATCGTGGGA
>JANLSF010000013.1:0-4818 GCA_031362285.1 Gemmatimonadota bacterium
CTCGTCCCACGAGGCCGGACGTTTCATAGAGAAGGAAGCCGCCCACGAACACGAGGGCTACCACGATCCAGATCCACTTGGCCATGCTCCGCATTGACTGCAGCACGCGTCCGTCGTCCTCGCATACAGAATGGAATGCCGGGCCTATGCCGGCCGATCAGAAACAGCCTCGAAATGTAGTCGGCTGGATCGCGTAAGATCAAGCCAGATAGTCACTTCTCCAATTGACGATGCTCGCGGAAGGGGTGTAAGATTACCCGCTACCCACCCCCCCCCGTCCGCGGGCGGTTCCCAACCCTCAGGGCCTGCCATGGCGACCACCGCCCGGATCGACGACCTGCGAAAGAAGTTCGACGAGAACCCGCGCCGGTATTTCGCCCCCTTGGCGAACGAGTACCGCAAGGCGGGTGACTTGGAGCAGGCGATCGCGATCTGCCGACAGCATCTGGCGGACCAGCCTGGACACATGTCCGGGCACATCGTGTACGGGCAGGCGTTGTTCGAGCACGGCGAGCATGCCGAGGCGCAGGCGGTGTTCACCGCCGCGCTCGCCCTCGACCCGGAGAACCTGATCGCCTTGCGGCTGCTCGGCGACATCGCGCGGGATGGCGGCGACTACGAGAACGCCCGCACCTGGTACCAGCGCGTGCTGGACGCCGATCCGCGCAACGAGGACATCCAGTCGCAGTTGAAGCTCGTGGAGGAAGCGCACGCCCAGGCCGTGGCGGCAGCCGAAGCCGCAGCGCTGGAGGCGACGCTCGCACCGACGTCCCCGACGCCGACGGCGTCCCCGATCGCGCTGCGCCCATCGCAGGACTCCGTCAAGACGGTGGAGATCGAGCGGGTGACGCCGCCGTGGGCGAAGTCGGCCGAGGCCGTGTCGATCCCGGAGTCGGAACCGCTGGCGCTGCCGTCGCTCGGCACCGGCGATGTCGCGCCACCGCGGCTCTCGCTGATGGGGCTGGACCTCGAGTCGATGGCCCGCGTGACGGAGCCCCCCAGCGCGTCGCTCGTCCCGCAACTCCCGGCGTCAACCGACGAGTACGAGACGACGGCGCCGTTCAGCAGCAAGTTCGACAACGACCTCGAGTCCGACCTGAATCCGCTCGCCGGGATCTCCGGCATGGAGACCAGGGACGAGAGCTCCGCGGCGAGTCTCATGCGGAGCGCGCCACCCGAGGCGACGCCCGAGCCGGAGCCGCCGTTCAAGATCACCCCGCCGTTCGGTCAGGCGGCGTCCGAGGCCGAGGCACCCGAGGCGCTGGTGGTGTCCCGGCGCGTGACCCCGCCGACACCGGACCTCGTCGTCTCACCGCCGCCGGCACCGACCGGTCTCTGGGACGCAGCGGACGACGCGCCAGCCGAGCCGGCGGGCGTCGCCCGACACTCGCCATCGAATTTCGAGCCGCCGGCCTTGCAGTTCGATGCGCCGGAGGACCATGCGGAGGCGGCCACGGAGCCGTTCGTCACGGAGACGATGGCCGACCTGTATGTCCAGCAGGGGCACCGTGCGGAAGCACTGGCGACCTACCGCCGGTTGCTGGCGTCGCGCCCGGGCGATCATCAGCTCGAAGGAAAGATCGCGGCCCTGGAAGCCGCGCCGGCCGTGGCTGCGCAGGCTGGTCCGCTGGTCCGTGAGTTCTTTGCCGCCCTCGCCCGCTGGCTCCCGGGCGCGTCAGGCAGTCACGCGGCCGTGCCCGCTGACGCCGGCGAGGACGTCGCCGACGATGCGCCCGTTGACGCGGCGGCAATGGGCGCGCCCACACTCCTCGCCGCTCCCGCCGCGATCGCCGCTTCGTGGATGGGCGAGCGTGCCTTCGACCTCGGCGTGTTCGCCGGTGCGGCGATCGACGACGCCGACGAGGCGGCCGCGCAGCAGTGGGCCGCCGTGTATCCGGAACCCCCGGGCGTCCCGTCGTCGGGGGCTTCGGTGATGACCGCGCCCGCCACGCTCACCTCGGCGGAGGCGTTGCCGGGGAAGCCGGCCCACGCGGCGTCGAGCGAACTGTCGCTCAACCAGGTATTCACCGACGCCGCCCCGCAGCGGCCGTCGCGCAAGTCGGCGTCGTTCTCCTTCGACCAGTTCTTCTCGCAGACGGCGCAGGTGTCGGCCACGCCACGCCAGCCCACGCCGTCAGCGGCGATGCCGGCGCAGCCGAGTGCCGAGGAAGCGGAGCAGTTCCAGAACTGGCTGAAGGGGCTCAAGGGACCGTGAGGCTCGCCCTCCTCAACGGGCCGAACCTCAACCTGCTCGGCGTGCGTGAGCCCGAGATCTACGGCCGGACGACGCTGGCCGAGATCGAGGCCCAGCTGGGACGCGTGGCCGCATCGCTCGGCGCCACGCTCGCCTGCGTGCAGCGCAACGGCGAGGGGGAGTTGATCGAGGCCATCCACGCCCTGCGTGGCCAGTGTGACGGCGCGATCATCAACGCCGGCGCGTACAGCCACACCAGCCTGGCGATCCGGGACGCGTTTGCCGCGGTGTCGGTGCCGTTCGTGGAGGTGCACCTCACCAACGTTCATGCGCGCGAACCCGAGCGGCGCCATTCGATGCTCGCGGCCGGCGCCGAGGCGGTGCTGGCGGGATTCGGCGCGCACGGCTATGAATTGGCGCTCCGCGGACTCGTGCAACTGCTCCGGCCCGCGACGTGAGCGACGCTCGTGCATCGCGGCTGGCGCGACTGCGCACCGTGCTGCTCACCGAGCACCTGGATGCGCTGCTCGTGTCGTCGCTGCCGAACATCCGCTACCTCACCGGCTTTTCGGGGTCGAACGCGCTGGCGGTGGTGACGGCGAGCGAGTGTGTCCTGCTCACGGACATCCGGTACGACGCCCAGGCACACGAGGAGGCGGCGGGGGCCGCCCGCGTGGTGATCGAGTCGCAGAGCCTGTGGACGTCGCTCTGGCGCGAGTTGCCGGCCCTCTCCGGCGTGGGCACGCTGGGATTCGAGTCGGCGCACCTGCTGCATCGCGATTTTGCGCGGCTGCTCGAGTCCGGCACGCGGTGGCGCTGGCGCCCGTGCAGCGACCTCGTGGAGTCGCTGCGCGAGGTGAAGGACGCCGGCGAGGTGGCGCGACACGCGGAGGCGGCGCGCATCGCCCTGCACGCGCTCGGCGTCACGCTCGAGCGGATCTCGGTGGGCATGAGCGAACTGGCCATCGCCGGCGTGCTCGAGGGGGAGTTGCGCTCGGCCGGGAGCGAGGACTTTCCGTTCGCGTCGATCGTCGCCTCGGGGCCACGCACCGCGCTACCGCACGCCCGCGCCAGCGCGCGCGCCTGGCAGGCGGGCGAGTTGCTGCTGATCGATTTCGGGGCGGTGTACGCGGGCTACTGCAGCGACGTGACCCGCACCGTCGTGGGGCAACGGGGCGACACCCGCCAGCGCGAGGTGCATGGCATCGTGGCCGGCGCGAACGCCGCGGCGCGCGCGGGGGTCCGCGCGGGCATGACCGGGAAGGATGCCGACGCCCTCGCGAGGCGCTACATTGACGCAGCGGGCGAGGGCGCGGCCTTCGGGCACGGCCTCGGGCACGGTCTCGGGCTGGAGGTGCACGAAGCGCCGCGGCTCGGGAGGCTCTCGGAAGGGACACTGCCCGTTGGCGCGGTGGTGACGCTCGAACCGGGCATCTACCACGCCGGCTGGGGCGGCGTCCGCATCGAGGACGACGTGCATCTGGCGCCGGCAGGGCCGGTGCTCCTGACGGATTTCACGCGCGAACTGCTCGAAGTCGGGTAGGCGCGCCCCACCCCGGACCCATGATAGACCTCCGGTACATCAAGAAGCTCGTGGAGCTGCTCGACAGTTCATCGGTCGACTCGATCGAGATCTCGTCGGACAAGGGCATGAAGCTGCGCATCTCCAAGACGCCCGCGCAACGCGGCACCGTGCAGCTCTCGGCGCCGATGCCGATGCCGCAATTGATGGCCCCGGCGCCGGCGGCACGCGCGTCCGGCGAGCTGTCGGTGGCCGACGTCGCCGCCGCCGCGGCCCGGGCCGAGGCGCCGAAGGCGGCGCTGCTCGAGGTCAAGTCGCCCATGGTGGGCACCTACTACGGGCGGCCCGAACCCTCCGCCAAGCCGTACGCCGCGGTGGGGCAGCGCATCGAGAAGGGGCAGACGGTGTGCATCATCGAGGCGATGAAGATCATGAACGAGATCGAGAGCGAGTTCTCGGGGGTCGTGCGCGAGGTCGCCATGCAGGACGCGCAACCGGTCGAGTACGGGCAGGTCCTCTACCGGATCGATCCGAATGGCTAACCCGCCGCTCGCCTCGGGGAGCCAGGCCTCGCAGGCCGCTCCGGCCGCCAGCACGTCGTACAACTACAAGGCGGTCATGCAGGAGATGGTGAAGCAGGGCGCGTCGGACCTGCACCTGAAGGTCGGTCGCCCGCCCACGCTCCGCATCAACGGCGAGCTGGTGCCGCTCAACTTCCCGCCGCTCCGGCCGGAAGACCTCAAGAGCATCGCCGAGCAGACGATGCCGCCCAAGCAGATCAAGGAGTTCTCGGAGGCCAAGGAGGCGGACTTCGCCCTCGGCGTCCCGGGCATCGGCCGCTTCCGCGTGAACGTCTACCAGCAGCGCGGCACGATCGCCTACGCCTTTCGCGTGATCCCGTTCCAGGCCAAGACGTGCGAGGAGCTCAACCTCCCCAAGATCGTCGAGGCGATCGCCCTCAAGCCGCGCGGCCTGATCCTCGTCACGGGCATCACCGGCTCGGGGAAGTCGACGGCCCTGGCGTCGATGCTGCAGTTCGTGAACGAACAGCGGCACGCGAACATCATCACGATCGAGGACCCGATCGAGTTCCTGCACCGCG
>JANLSF010000015.1:0-15065 GCA_031362285.1 Gemmatimonadota bacterium
GCCGTCGAGCAGCTCGTCCAGCACCTACAAGTTCCAGTACAACGCCGCCGGGCTCCGCATCCGGAAGACCACCGGGTCGGCGGACATCAACTACGTGTTGAACGGCGACCAGGTGCTCGCCGAGACGGAGCGGAGCACCAATGCGGTGCTGCGCGAGTATCAGTACTATCCGGGGTCCGATCGGCCGCACGCGCTCAAGACGGGGAACCAGACCTACCGCTACCTGTACGAGGAGCCCGGGAACGTGATCGCGCTCGTCGACTCGGCGGGCGCCGTGGTGAACCGCTACGAGTACGACCCGTTCGGGGTGACGCTCAGTAGCACGGTGACGGTGACGCAGCCGTTCCGGTTCGCGTCACGGGAGATGGACGCGGAGACGGGGTTCTACTACAATCGGGCGCGGTACTACGATCCGGAGCTGATGCGGTTCATCTCCGAGGACCCGATCGGACTCGCGGGGGGGATCAACCGGTATGCGTATGCCGCGAATGATCCGGTGGACCTCATTGATCCGAGTGGCCTCGATCCGTGTTCGTCAGCCATGCTGCAAACGGGTCAGTACTATGAGGAGATCGATCGGTGGTCGGGAGCGACCGTCTGCCTACTTGCCGGTCGCTTCATGTGGGGCTCGCCAGGGGCGTACAGCTCGGTGTTCTCCGACGATTTCGGTGGCGGCATTGCATCACTCGGAGCTGAGAGCGCAACGAGTATGGTGAACCAGTTGAGCGACTTGCTTCAAACCGCATCGGCATGGGCAGCGGCGCATCCCTGCGCCACCGCCGTCGGAATGGCGGTCGTCACCACGGCGTTCGATTTCAGCATTCTCGGGCGCATGAAGTCTGCGCTTGCCACTGCAGAGGCTGCCGGGTGGGTGCTGGCAGGCGGCAGGTCTCTCGCGGCCCGTGGATTGTATAGGATAGGCGGGAAAGGAGCGATGTTGCAGGCCTTTGCCCGCGAACCGGTCGTCGCGCAGCTTGATCGGCAGTGAAATCCAGACTCTTCGGTCGCCTAGGCACTCAAGCTCTTTTCGGCGCGGCGGGAGCTACGCACGTCGCAAACTCTCTCGATGCGTTCGCCGCGTTCGTCCCGGGTCTTGCGACGGCCCGCGGTTGGATCAACGCCGGGAAGGCGTGTCTCCGCTAGGATTCGTTGCCATGTCCCCCGACCGCCTTCGCCGTGACCTCGAATGGGGCATCACCTGGGGTCTTCGCTTTGCAGTGGGCTATACCGTACTGGGCGGGCTTATTCTCGGCATCGGCAACGCCGGGCTCGCGGCGATCGCAAGGGTCTCGCTCAGCTACTTCGGTGCCGGGTTGGTCGGCGGACTCGTCGCGGGAGCGTGCCGGCCTCTCAACGGCTCTCGGGCTGGTCGATGGCTCATGTGCATGCTGGTGATGGCGCCCGTCGCCTTCAGTTTCACTGCGTACCTGTCTGGCGCGCCGACCAATTGGGGCAAGCCGGAGTGGGTGGCACTGGCGTTCATGACGGTCGTACTGGGCCCAATCTTCGGGAGCATCTTCTACCGCGAGTCGTAGTTGGTTCGCTGCCGCGTATGCGTGTTCGCCTCCCGAGAACCTGCCTCGTCACGTCGGCGAGGTCCTCCCGGGCACGACCTCGCGAACCCGTCGCAGCCGAAGCATACATACAGCGATGTTGAGATCGTGGCCATCCTGTCCCAGCACCCCCGGGCCATGACGGCGAACGAGACAACCGAGCTTCCCGGCCCACGCGGCGACGCGAGCGCTGGAGCATGGATTTTGTGCGTGACACCACGATCGAGGGCCGGCCGTGCCGCGTGTGCACGCTCGAGGATGACTTCACGCGGGAGCGTCCGCTGCTTATGGAGGACCGCTAGCTCCCGGCGCGGCGCGTCGTGAAGGCGCTTGAGTGCCTGCTCGTAGTGCACGGCTGCCCGGAGGCGACCGTGTGCGACAATGGCCCGAAGTGCGTCAGTTGCGCGCTCGATGACTGGCCGGTTGCGCACGGCGTGCAACTGGCGTTCATTCGCCCCGGCCATCCCGTGGAGAACTGCTTCATCCAGAGTTTCAATGGCTACTTCCGCTACGACTACCTGAATCTCCACCATTTCGACGAACCGACGCGCGGCCCCCACCGGCCTTGAGGGCTAACTTCAGGAGTACACCACCGACCGACCCGCGACCTCGGCGGGCGGGCCCCCGTCGAGTTTGTGGCCCGCTGGCCGAGGCAGAGGAGAACTCCACTCGCTCCCATTCCCTGCTATCCTGACGTGGCCTGAATCGGGGGGAAGGTCAAGACTGAGACGGCCGAGTGTTCGGCCACGCAGGCGCCATAGGCACTAATTCCAGCCGAGGTGAACGGTATGCGAACGCTGTGGCCCGCCGTACTTCTCGTGGCACTGACTACCGGTGCCTTGCAAACGGAGTCAAGTCGTTCGCAGACAGGTTCCAAACTGGAGCCACCGCGAACGTGCGATCGCCGCGTTCTTGGACCGCTTCTTGTGCTGGATACCAGTCGGCTTGTGCGGGCGGGCGAATTCCCCATTCCGGTGGAGAACACCGAGGGTGCAGCCGCGGAGCTGTTCCTGCAGGATGGCGTGCCCCGATACCTGGAGGCTTCGTACGCGGGCGAAGGCGGCCGAATCACCGAGCGCTACTACTTCGGCGCAAACGGAGATTTCGTCGTGGAAGCAGAGGAGGTGCGCTACGCCATCTCGGGAGACCTGGGTTCTGCGCGATATAGCTCGCGAATGCCCTCGGTCCACTACTTCTGCCACGGGCGGCCACTGACGACCGGAGGGCCTGACATCGGCTCCCTGCAAGCCATGCGCCTTCAGGCTTTGCGATGGGCGAAAGGTGATGCGGCGAGGAAACCGCCAACGTGATTCGCGGCCTGCGTCGCTCACGCCCATACAATCCCGTCCTGTCTCGCGGTATGATGAGAAGTGGTGCCGCTTGTTCGGATAGCGGACAGGGCTCGGCTACGTAGGCGCGGGGCGGCCAGGCTGCGGCAACCGTCCACGCGATGGTGGGAGACGGCGCGAAGTCCGGGGTCTGCATCGCACCGTTCTCTCCGGCCTCGATGCGTGAACCAGCCCGCAGCAGCGGCCGTCAATCATCCTGAGAGCCGGGCATTGCCGCCGTAACGCGTCATCGCGGCGCGGCTGCAATCCTGATCACGCCGCTCTTCGATCAGACCAGCGTCAGCCCCACCGCCGAGAAGCGACTGAAATCGGCCCGGTTCACCGTGGCCAGCGCGGCCTCCTCACGCACGGCCACGGCGGCAACCATACAATCGGCCAGTGACCCTCGCCTTCGCCCCGCAGCGTTGAACAGAACGGCGGCGAGGTCGGCGTGCGCGCCGTCGAACGGCACCGGTTCCCCGAACAAGCTCCGCGCGTGCGCCACCACCGTGGGCGACACCGGACCGCAGGCGAACTCCGCCCACGCCACCGCGCTGAGCGCGATGGGGTCGCCGGCCCGCATCCAGCCGAGCAGCGCCTTCCCCTCCGTGCTCCCCGGCACGAGCGCGCGAATGAGGAAGCTGGTGTCGAGATGAATCACGGTGAGCGGCGCCTGCGTGCGACGGGCGCACGCTCCGCCTCAGGCTGCCGCGCGGCGGCGCGCTCGAGCTGCACCGCGGTGACCCACTCGGCCGCCGCCCTGGGGCTGAGCGCGGCCTCGGCCTGCAGCGACTCGAAAGCACGCGCACGATCCACCGGCGCCATCGTGCGCGCCGCCTCGCGGATGATGCGCCGCAGCGCCTCGGAACGGCTGACCCCCCACCGCTCGGCCACCTCGCGCAGCGCCAGGACCGTCGCGCTGTCGAGGGCGTAGGTGGTGCGAATGACGGGTGTAGGCATACTGGAGTATGGCCATACTCCACCACCGTGGCTAGTCGGCCGATGCCGGGCGCGCTCAGGGTCTGCGACGGATATGCAACTTGCGAGCGCTCATAGTATCGTTTAGTCTAATAATGAAACTACAAGCCACCTCCAACTCACGGATCCGAAGTCACGAGTCCGCCACGCCACCCTGGCCCTTCGCGCCATGCCCGGATCGCTGATCGCCCAAACTTGGCAGCACGACGCTACCCTCCACGCGCCGGCCAAACACCGTCGCGCGTGCCGCTACGACGCCTTCGTTCCCGACCTGCTGCACGACATGCCGCTCCGTCTCGAGGCGACCCTCGGCGGACTCATTTCCGAAGCCGAGCACGCCCTCGCTCAGCTGAACGCGGAAGGGGAAGCGGTGCTGGGTCCGCTCGCACGACTCCTGCTTCGGACTGAGTCCATCGCGTCGTCGAAGGTCGAAGGGTTGCAGCTCGGTGTCCGCGAACTCGCCCGCGCGGAAGCCCGCTTCGAATCCGGCGTCCTGCCCGGCGCGACGGCCGTCGAGGTGCTCGCCAACATTGATGCCATGGTCCTGGCCGTCGACGACGCAGCGAGGGCCGCGGTGTTCGGCGTCGAAGAGATCCAGGCCATCCACCGCCGACTCCTCGAGCCGACGTCCCAGCGCGGAATTGCCGGACGCCTCCGGACGCAGCAGAACTGGATTGGCGGAAACGACTACAACCCGTGCGGTGCCGACTTCGTCCCGCCCCCGCCGGGCGATGTGGTCCGGCTGCTGCATGACCTCTGCGCATTCATCAACGACGACACCCTCGCGCCGCTGCTGCAGGCGGCGATGGTGCACGCCCAGTTCGAGACGATCCACCCCTTCGACGACGGCAACGGTCGGACCGGGCGCGCCCTCGTGCACGTGGTGCTGCGCCGACGCGGCGTGGTGCCGCACTTCCTGCCGCCCATCAGCGTGGTGTTCGCGGAAGCCCGGGCGCGCTACATCGCCGGGCTGACGAGCTACCGGGGTTCCGATGTGAGTGTGTGGCTCGAGCAATTCGCCGTCGCGACGCTGCAAGCGGCCCGGCTGGCCCGCGCATATGTCGGTGCCGTGCGCGACCTGCAGGCGCGGTGGCGCACCCTGCTCCGCGACTCCCCCGACGCCCCCCGGTCCGACGCGACCGCGTGGCGCCTGATCGATCAGCTCCCCGCGCACCCCATGATCTCTGCGCCGGTCGCCACCGCGCTCACCGGACGCGCAAAGGTTCGCGTGTATGAGGCGATCGACCAGCTTGTCAGCGCGGGCGTGCTGCTGCCCCTCACTACTGGCAAGCGCAATCGCTGGTGGGAGGCGAGTGGGCTCCTCGACATGGTGGCGGACCTTGAAGTCGGACGGCTCCCCGACGCGGGCGCGTAGAACGCCCCCCTACGGCACCCACTCCGCCACGAACAAATTCGTCTCCCCTTCTTTCGTGTCATACCGATTGCTCGCCCACACGATCTTCTTCCCATCCGGGCTGAACATCGGGAACCCGTCGAAATCCTTGTTGAACGTCAGCTGCTCCAACCCGCTGCCGTCGAGGTTCACGAGGAAGAGATCGAAGTTGCGTGACCGCGGATTCTTGTGGTTGCTCGAGAAGATCACCTGCTTCCCCCCCGGCGCCCAACTGGGCCCGAAGTTGGCCCCGCCCAGGTTGGTGATCTGCCGCTGGTTGCCGCCGTCGGCGTCCATCACCCAGAGCTCCATCTTGCCGGGGCGCACGAGCCCCTGGCCGAGCAGCTCCTTGTACGTCTTGAGGCCGGCGCTGTCGTCGGCGGCGTAGTGCCAGGCCCGGTACACGATCTGTCTGCCGTCGGGCGACCACCACGGGCCGCCGTCGTATCCGGGCTGGAAGGTCAGCCGCTTCACGTTCGACCCGTCCACGTTCATCGTGTAGATGTCGAGGTCGCCGTCCTTGAGCGAGGTGAACACGATCGTCTTGCCATCCGGCGACAGTACCCCTTCGGCCGTGTACACGCCGTAGCTGGTCAGGCGCTTGAGACCGAGGCCGTCACGACCCACCGTATAGATGTCAAACGGGTCGAGCCGCCACACATACCCCTTGCTCGGGTCCGGCTTGGGCGCGCACGCGGTGTCGACACCATGCGACGAGCCGAAGAACAGTGTCTTGTCACCCGGGAAGAAATAGCCGCAGGTGGTCTTCCCTTGGCCGGTGGAGATCCGGTTCACCTTCGCGTTCGACAGCTGCATCACGTACTGCTGGTCGCAGCTGCGACCGTCGCGCGTGCTCTGGAACGTCAGCCACTTGCCGTCATGGCTGAAATACGCTTCCGCGTTCTCGCCGCCATCGGTGATCTGGCGAATATTCTTGAAGTGGCGCTCTCCCGAATCACTCGGAATGCTCCGCGGGAGGGGACGCGGCGCGAGCGCCACCTGGGCGGCGGCGCTCGCGAGGGGCAATGCGGCCATTGCCACGGCCGCGATCAGTCTGGTCGTGTTCATGAAGTCCAGCCGCCCGGAGGCCGGGCGGCGCGCAAGTCGTGAGGAGAACTGCCTGTGACTACTGGTTACGGAGGTTCACGTCGCGAGCCGCGACCGCGAACAGGTCCTTCTGTGTCGCGCTCTTCTTGAGGATGTCCAGCGCGCGACGGAGCTGCACGTCGTCATCCAGGTCGCGACGCTTCGCGGTCGAATCGCCAAAGGCGAACCGCGCCACCCGGTTCTCGATCAGCCGATCCACGTACTTGGACGCGTTGTCGAACATCGGGCGATCCACCTTCACGCCCACGGTGGTCATGCGGCGGAAGAGCGAGTCGCGCCACGCCTGCGACACGATGAAGTCCGGCGACACCTTCCCCTTCTGCTGCAGCGCGAACTCGTACAACTGCACGTACACGTCCTGTGACTTGGGCGCGATCGCGCGGATGAACGTCTGCTCCACCGTCGAGAAGGTGTCGGGCTTGATCGTCAGGTCGGGCGTCACCGCGCCGCCACCGTACACCACGCGCCCGCCATCCGACTTGAACGTCGGCCGCGCCTTGCGCGCCGAGTCGGTCTCGAGCGAATCGGGGTGCGTCTCCACGAACCGCCCGTCGGCCGTGAACTTGCGCTCCTTCTGGATCGTGCGGCCACTCGGCGTGAACCACTTGCCGGTGGTCATCTTGAGCGCCCAGCCGCCGTCGAGATTGAACACGGTCTGGACCAGCCCCTTGCCGAACGAGGTGGTGCCGAGGATCACCGCGCGGTCGTGGTCCTGCAGCGCGCCGGCCACGATCTCCGACGCCGATGCCGTGTAGCCATCGGTGAGGATGACCATGGGGAGCGTGGGTGCAATCGGGCGACGCTCGGCCTTGTACCGCTGCTCGGCGTCGCGACCGCGCACCGAGGCGATCTCCTGCCCCTGCGCCATGAACATGTTGCAGACGGTGAGCGCCTGATCGAGGTAGCCGCCCGGATTGCCGCGCAAGTCGAGCACGAGCCCCTTGGCACCCTCGGCGGTCAGCTTGGTGAGCGCCTTGGCGAGGTCCGACGCGGTGGACTCGTTGAAGCTCTGGATCGGGATGTAGCCGATCTTCCCCTCGAAGCTGATCGCGTACGGGACGCTGGGGACCTTGATGATCGCCCGCGTGAACGTCGCCACGATCGGCTCGGACACGCCGCTCCGTGCGAACTTGGCGGTGACCTTGGTGCCGGGGGTGCCAAGCAACTTCTCGGAGACCTGCGCCAACTTCCAGCCGCGCGTGGACTGCGTGTCCACCTGGATGATCTTGTCGCCTTCGGTGATGCCGGCGGCCTCGGCCGGCGTGCCCGGGAACACCCAGCTCACCGTGACCTGCCCCTGCTGGTCCTCGATCTGCATGCCCACGCCACCGTAGCGGCCGCCGGTGGTCCGGTTGAAGGCCGCGAGGTCCTTGGGACTGAGCAGCTCGCTGTATGGATCCTGCAGTTCCTTCACGAGGCCGCGGGCCGCCCGCTCATAGACCACGCCGGCGCCCACCGTGTCGACAAACCGCTCGTTGACGAGCTGGTACACCTCGCCGAAGAGCTGGGCGCCGTCGCGCGATTCGCGCGCCTGCAGGATGAAGCCGCCCGCGATGAGGGGGAGGGCGACGATACCGGCGATGAGATAGGGATTGCGGCGCATGAGGACCCGGAATATCGAGAGAGGGACCGGAAAGTTATCGCACCAACTGTCTACGCGGACGGAGCCCCGGCTGTTCCGTTTGTGACACACGACCAGCCCGGCGGGTTGCCGCGGGGTGACGACAGACGACTACGTACGCGGGTTGACTACGTACTCGGCCATCCAGACCCGCTTGGCCTGCCGGATTCCCGCCGACTTGAGGAGCCCGGCCGTGATCAGCATCTCGTGCGCCGGCTGCAACACTCGCGTGAGGTGGCTCGGATAGCGCTGCGTGAGTGGAAGCAAGGCGGCCAGCTTGTCGAGGGGGAGCCGCCACTGGGCCTCCCCCTGCTCGCGCGCGAGCTCGAGCAGCCGATAGATGCGGCGGGCCACCGGCGACGGCAGCGACTTGTAGAGCTGCACGTTGAGGGTCACGTGGTGCCCGGCCGTGATGTTGGCCCGCACGGTGGCGCCGATGGTGACGCGCGCATCGCCCGGCTCCCCTGCGGGGAGCGCCGGGAAGAGGGAGAACTGGTCGCGGTCGCCGGCGCGGCGCCGGTCGATCACGATGGAGCTCAAGATCGTGAAGCGCCCGTCGAGCGGTACGTGGTTCGGCGCGTCGAGATACGCACCCTGCGACTCGAGGATGGTGCGCTCCAAGCGCGCGAGGGCCGAGCGCAGCAACTCATACGTGCGACCGTCGGCGCGTCGCCCCATGGAGCGCAGGAAATCGTGCAGGGTGAAGTGCACCACGCCATCGCCGGGTGCGCCGGCGTCGTGCCACCGATGCATCAGCTCCACGTACACGTCCTGGTCGAACGTGCCCGGGAGCCGGTCGCCAGGCGAGGGAAGCACGCGCCAGCGCGCCCCCTCGGGCCCTTCCCACACGATGGCGCCTTCCTCAGCCGAATCACTCAGGCGGAAGAGGGGGAGCGCCTCCAGCGCCCGGTCGAGGCGGATGGTGCGCACCATGGCGCGACGGCGCTCGGCGAGCGTCACGCGCGGCGCTCCAACACGAGAGGGGCCGAGGGCGACGTGGTCATCCGAGCCGCACCACCTGGCCGGTGATGGCCCGCGCACCGTCGCTCGTGAGCCAGGCTACCGTCGCCGCCACCTGCTCGCGTTCCACGTACTTGAACGCGTCTCCCATGTCGGCAAGGTTCGCACTCGTGCGAATGGCGGTGGGGGCCACGGCATTCGCACGCACCCCGAACTCGCGCTCCTCCTGCGCCACGGCGCGCATGAAGGCGAGCAATGCGGCCTTGGACGCCGCATATCCGCTCATCCCCTTCACGGTGCCACCCTCGAGCACGGCGGCGGCGCCGAAGTACACCACCGCCCCCTGCGCGGCGCGCAACGCGGGCAGGAAGGCCTGCGTGGCCACGAAGGCGGTCTCGAGCGAGATCCCGATCTGCCGGCGCATGACCTCGATATCGGCACCGATCACGGGACCGCTCATGGCGAAGCCGCCGGCCATGTGCACGAGCGCGTGCAGTTCCCCGCCCACCGTGGCCGCCACGGCGCGCACCGCCGCCGCGTCGGTCAGGTCGGCCACGTGCGCCGGCACGGTGGCGCCCGAGGCGGCGAGGTCGCGCGCGCGATCCGCCACCGACGGATCGCGATCCACGAGGTGCAGCGTGGTGCCCGGCACGGCGAAGGCGGCGGCGACAGCTTCCCCCACCTGTCCCGGCCGGCCGACGCCGGTGAGCACGATGGTGCGCGCGGCGGTCATCTACTATCGCTGCAGGTTGCCGAGGGCGGCGCGGATCGCGTCGCGCACCGCCGCGAGGGCATCATCGCGGGCGGCGGGGGAATCGGCGCGAACATGCAGCTCGATGCCCTCCGCCACCTGGGCGCGTCGCCACGGGGTACCGAGGAGGCCGTCGTCGGCCACGGGAAGCGGGGCGGCACCAAGCACGGAGGCGAGCGCGGTGGCCACCCGGCGCTCGAGGGCGTCGCCGGTGGTGGTGGCCATCTCCTTCTTGATCACCTCGAGCGTCTGTCCCTCACGCTGGCGGATCTTGATGGCGAGGAGCTGGATGAGGTGCTTGTAGCCGTACGTGGCGGCGGTGCCGGCGCCTTCGGGGCGGTCGAGCAGCCCGAGCGAGACGTAGAAGCGGACCGCGCGCATGGAAGGCGCGGCGCGGGCCACGGCGTTGGTGGGGCGAACTCCGGCGGCATCGGCGAGTCCGGCCGCATAGGCCGCGAGGCCGCGCGCATTCCAGGGTGCCTGCTTGGCGTGGCCGCGCAGCAGTACGACAGGGTTCTCGGCCATAGGTGTCGAAGCTAACGCGCGAAACGGATGCGCGCAGCATCGCGCCAGTAGCGGGCCGAAGGTCAGGCCGTGTCGACGGGCCTCGGTTCGATGGCGGTGAGGACGCCCGCTGAGCGCGCGTGGCCGGCGATGATCGCGAGATCGGTGGGCTTGCCGAGGAAGTGCGTGGCGCCCAGACGGAGCGAGGCGTGGCGGTTGTCGTCGTCGGGAAAGGCGGTGAGGACGATGACGACCGCGTCGGGGGAAAGAAGCCCGGCAGCGGCCATGACCTGGAGGCCACCGTCGCGGCGGGCGCCCAATCGGATGTCGGTGACAATCAGGTCGAACACATCGCGCGTGAGATAGCCCTTGGCTTCCTCGAGCGTGGCCGCGGTGGCGAGCCGCGACGTGGGCACGTCAAAGAGGTCGGCGAGGGTGTCGCGGATGTTCTGCTCATCTTCAACGATGAGGACATTCTTGAGCAGCGCGTCGCTCGCGTTGGTCAGCTGTTCGGGTGTGTCGGTCACGGGCGGTGGGTTGGGGTCACCAGTCCCAATGCGAGAGTCATGCCAACTGCGCGACGGCGATGCAAGTCATTGTTGAACATAGTGTTAGGCAATAGTAGTGACCAGGATGCACGGTGAAACATGTCTTGTTATCGGGCACTAGTGGAGGCCTTGGTGGACGACAACCGGTCAGCGTACGCGCCTACTTCGGCGCAGGCGTGTCGCGCCGCTCGACCGCGATCGCGAGCCGGCGGATTCGCTCCTGCAATGTGCTCCGGGCGATTCCGAGCACCTTGGCCGCGCGCACCTTGTTGCCCTTGGTCGACGCGAGCGCGGCCTCGATGGCGCGTCGCTCGGCCGCTTCGAGCGAGAGGGAGGCGACGGGCTGGCTCGGGGTGATTCGGGCGGGAGCGCCCAGTCCCAGGTGTACGGCGCGAATGGGGCGCCCTTCGGCCACGATCGCGGCCCGCCAGAGCGCATTCTTGAGCTCGCGCACGTTGCCCGGCCAGGCGTACGACATGAGGGCGCGCATCGCGTCGTCCGTCAACTGAGCGCCGCGCGGTGCGAGCGCCGCGGCGAGCGCGGGAATCTCGGTGCGACGTTCACGCAGCGGCGGCAGTTCAACCGTGAGGACCTGCAGCCGGAAGCGCAGGTCGGCGCGAAAGCGTCCCGCAGCCACGGCGGCATCGAGCGGCGTGTTGGTGGCCACGATGAGCCGAGCGGCGGTGCGCAGCTCGGTCACCCCTCCCACGCGCCGGAAGACGCCGTCCTCGAGGACGCGCAGCAGCCTTGGCTGCACCTCGAGGGGCAGTTCCCCCACTTCGTCGAGGAAGACGGTTCCGTTGCCCGCGACCTCGAGCAACCCGCGCTTGGCGACGCGCGCGTCGGTGAAGGCCCCCTTCTCGTGGCCGAACAGTTCGCTCTCCACGAGCGACGCCGAGAGCGAGGCGGCATTGATGGCGACGAAGGGCCGCGCCGCGCGCACCGAGCGATCGTGGATGCGCCTCGCCGCGTACCCCTTGCCGGTGCCCGTTTCGCCGGTGAGGAGGATGGGCACGTCGTCGTTGCGGGCGGCGAGGGCGAGCAGGCGCTCGACGCCGAGCATCTCGTCGGAGGGGACCGGGGCGTCGCCGTCGTGGGCGGCGCGGAGCACCGTCAGTTCGCGGCGCACGCGCCCCCCCTCGGCGGCGCGCTCCACGGCGGCTTGCAGCACGAACAGGTCCACCGGCTTCTCGAGCACGTCCACCGCCCCTTGCTGCATGGCACGCACGGCGGTGGGCACGTCGGCGTGGCCGGTGACGACCACGACGGCGATTTCGGGATCGTCGGCGCGGAGCGCCTCGAGGAGGGTGAGCCCCGAGGCGTCGGGGAGGCGCAGGTCGATCACCGCCACGTCGCAGGCGTGTTCGGCGGCGAGGCGGCGCCCCTCGCTCGCGGTGCCGGCCCCACGCGCCACGGCACCCTGCGCGGCGAAGAAGTCGACGAGGGTCTCGCGCACCGTCGTGTCGTCGTCGACGATCACCACGGAGAGGGGCACGGGCCCGGTCACGGGGTGGCGGGGAGGGTGAGCGTCACCGTGGTGCCACTCTCGGGCGCGCTGTCGAGCGCGATGTCGCCATGGTGTTCATCCATGACGCGCTGGCAGAGGGCCAGGCCAATGCCGGTGCCGCCGGTCTTGCTGCTGAAGAAGAGCTCGAAGACGCGCGCGCGAACTTCTTCCGAGATGGCCGCGCCGCCGTTGTGCAGCCGGCAGCGCCAACCGCCGGCGGGATGGCTCGCGCTGGTGAGGGTGATCGTGCTTCCCTCGGGGGCATGGTCGCAGGCGTTGCCGAGAATGTTGCCGCACACCTGGGCGAACAGCTCGGGGTCGAGGGGACAGCTCAAGGGCGGCTGTGCGCGCGTGCGCACGAGGGTGAGCTGCTTGCCCTCGAGGCGTCCGCGCTGTCCGTCGAGCACGTCGTCCCAGACGAGGTCGGGATCATTGGGGGCGAGCACGGGCGTTTGCGGGCGCCCGTAGTCGAGCAGCGAGCCGACCATGCGATTGAGGCGGTCGACCTCCTTGAGGATGCGCCCGACGTTCTTCTCGACGACGGGATCATCGCCGGTGCGGAAGCGCAGCAGTTGCGCGGCGGACGAGATGCCGAAGAGCGGGTTGCGCAGTTCGTGGGCCACGCCGGCGGCGACTTCGCCGATGGCTTCGAGGCGGCGCTTGTGCTCCACCCGGCGCACGAGCCAGGCCCGCTCGATCGAGGCGGCGGTCTGCGCGGCCAGGGTGTCGAGCACGCGCTGGGCAGCTTCGAGCTTGTTGGGCTGCTCCTCGCGGGTCATCGCCACGGTGATGGTGCCGACCACCCCCTCGGCCGAGGTCATGGGAGCGACGATGAGGGTGCGATCGCCGTCGTGGGCGACGGTGGGGCGGTCGTTGGCGAGGGCGTCGAGCCAGATGGGGAGGAGCTCCGCCTCGATCACGGCGTCGGAGCCGCTGAAGCCGGCGCGGAAGGCGAGCCGCAGGGTGGAGCTCTCTTCATCGGCGAGGGCGAGGGCAAAGGCGTGGGCGCGCGTGGCGCGGCGGGCCTGCTGCCCCACCTCGAAGTAGACGCGATCGAGGTCGAGGGTGCGCGAGAGGGCAATGCCGGTGTCGATCAACGCCTCGCGTGACTGGTGGCTGGGCGTGATGTCGACGGTGGAGAAGACGAAGCCGTCGAGCGCCTCGCTGGCCGTGCGCAGTGGCGAGATCTGCATGAGGAAGACGCGCTCCTCATCCGGCGAGGAGCAGGGAAACTCCCAGCGCACATGCTCCAGCTTGCCGGACTTGAGCGCCGCCATGGCGTCCTGCACCTGGTCCTTGGCGCCGCGATCAGGGAGGGCGTCCCAGATGGAGACGCCGCGCACCGAGGCCTCGGTGGCGAGCCGCGGAGCGCCGTTCTCGCACGCGAATTGCCCCCACGACTGGTTCACGTGGGTGATACGCCCTTCCAGGTCCACCACGTAGATGGTGAACGGGAGGGCGTCGAGGATACGCCGCTCGACGACGGGCATTCGGGGAAGCTATTGCGCGTGGGCGGAGACACGAACGGCGGCTCCCATGTCGGGAACCGCCGTTCGCCTGAGCGCGTGAGACGCGGCTACTTCTTCTTCTTGCCCGGCTTCTTGGCCTTGGCGGGCGCCTTCTTGGCCACCTTCTTGGCCTTGGCGGGCGCTTTCTTGGTGGCCTTCTTCACGGCCTTCCCGGCCGGCTTCTTGGCGGCCGTCTTGGGCTTGGCCTTTGCCTTGGCCGGCTTGGCGGCCTTCGTGGGCTTGGCAGCGGCTTTTGCCTTGACCGGCTTCGCGGCCTTCTTCGGAGCCGCCTTGGCCGCAGCCTTCGGCGCCGCCGCCTTCGGAGCGGGTGCGGCCTTGGGCGCCGGAGCGGCCTTGGGCGTTGCCGCGGCCATCGGCACGGCGGGCTTGGCCGCCGCAGCCGGCTTCGGAGCCCCCTTGGCGAACTTCGCCTTGGGCATCGGCGCCGTGCCGAAGACCATTTCCTCCTCTTCCTCTTCGACCACGACCGGCTTCTCGGCTTCGTCGTCGTCGTCGTCGAGGTTGTCGGTGGAGTCCCACAGGTCGTCGGACCGGTCCTTGGTCAGGGCCCAGCCCCCGTCCTCTTCGTCCTCTTCATCGTACGAGGGGCCGCCACTGCTGCCGCCGCCGTATCCGGCGTCGTCGCCCTCATCCTCGCGCTCGGAGAGCCACAGCTTCCGTTCGAGCTCATCACCGCGGGACATTCCGCCTCCTAAAGTGGTTGGTGGACCACTGATCAAGTATTCGTTCCCGATGCACCGTCCTGGCCTGGCCCCGCGAACGCTCCTGCAGGGTGGGCCAGGAAACGGTGACACACACGTTCCGCGAAAACGATGTATAGCGACGTGAGCGCAGGGTCAAGCGGTCAGGGCAAGACGGGCCGAGAAAGTTCCGAAACTGCAACCCGATCCGGCGCGTACCATGCTCAATCCCCATGCCGACCCCCCTCTTGTTCGCCGCGTTGGTCCTGGTCCAGGCCGGGACGGTCCCCCTTGGGGCGACGGCGGGACCGGGGCCCTACCCGGCGGCCCCGGCCGCCCTGGTCCCTCAGGCGGACTCGGCCCGCTTTTCCACGCCGGAGGTGGCGGCGCTGGTCCGCCGGGCGCAGGTCGCCAATCGGCGGGTCCCGGTGGGGATCGACCGATACACCGCCCAGATCGAGAGCGAAATCGGGCTGGTGTTGAACGTGCCCATGGGGACCCCGGGGGCGGTGGCCGGCACGGCCGCGGCCAGCACCGAACAGGCGGGACAAGTGGAGCAGGTTCAGAGCCGCGGAAGCTGGCAGCGGTCGGGGGCGTACGAGCAGC
>JANLSF010000051.1:0-13683 GCA_031362285.1 Gemmatimonadota bacterium
GGGGTGGGTGGGGAGGTGTGGAAGATCCTCGCGCAATCATTATTGATAACCGTTTGTACTTGACGATGAGCGCCTTCGAACATTGGGGGTCCATCAGAATGATGGTGACATCACTCGGCTTGCCTGATCTCCGCAAAAAGAAAATGCAGCCCGGCCGCGAGCTCCATCATGCCATGCGCGAGCGGCGCGAACTCCGAGAGGCGCACTGGCAGCACCCCCGCAGTGCGCCACTGCCGCTCGGCAAGTTGGTCGAGGGCCGGGATTCCCCACGGCAGATAGTAGACGGCGGCCCGACCCCGATGACGTGCCGGCAGGGCATTGCAGAAGGTGAAGTCCACGTTGCCGAGACCCGCGACCCGGCGCCCCGCATCCCCGCGCAGCTCCGGCAGCCCGATCACGCGGTACCCGAGCCGCTCGAGCTGGCGACGATAGCGCGCGAGCCGCGGGCGGCGTTCGGCCGCCACGCGGGCGTACTCATCCGCCTGCAGCTGTCGGCCGAGGCGCGGCGGAAGTCCATGCCATCGGTCCACCAGCGAATGGCGCAGGACCCGCGACAGCACGCTGAGCCCCAGATCGGGGTCGGCCACCATCACCACGGGAGTGCCGCCCACCGTGCCGAGCGGGCAGACGTCGAGGTCGATGTGGTACGAGGCCTGCCCCGAGCGAGAGAGACGGTCCTGCGTGCCATCGAAGCTGGATCGGGACAGCTCGCCGAGCACGGAGACGCCCACCCCGAACTCCGCCTCGAGGATGGCGATGACGTCGGCGCGCGCGAGTCCGAGCCGTCCCATGTTCTCGCGCACGAGGTCTGAGCCAACCAGGCACCGATGCCCATCAAAGAGGATGTTGCCCCCTTCCCAGTACAACTGCGAGTGGCGGACCTGGACGCCGAGCGCCCGCCGGGTGGCCCGGGCATCGAGGGCGGCATCCTCCTTGCCACGATGCGGACGGAACCCGCGCGGAATCAGCAGCAGCGGATCACCGCCGGGGCCGAGGCAGGCAAGCGCGTGGTCGCGCGCATAGGCCGTCGCCGAGCGCACCGTCTCGAACGCGACGCGTCGCGGATTTCGCAGCACCTGCCGGGCAATCCGGCGCAGGTCGGCCGCCGTCTTGCCCGGCTCGACCATCACCGTGATCGGCGTGTCGGCGTCGAGGCGCGCCTCGAGCCCGCGCAGCAGGGGGAGCAGGAGCGGCACCGCGCCCGAGTCCGGGGCGAGTTGCAGCCGTATGGGCCCGAGCGCCCGCGTGGACGACGCGGCCACGAGCGTGGCATGGGGCGGGGGCGGACGGAGCCCCAGGCGCGAGTCGTCCCGCCACTGCGGGAAGCGCTCCAGCAGGTCCACCGGGATGCGGAGCGTCTCGAGGTCGGCGCGGCGCAGCCGGAGGACCCGGTGGAGCGTGAACGCCGCGCTGACGAGGTGGCCCTGCGCAAGCGCGCGGCGGCACCAGCTGATGAGCAGTGCCGCCGCGCGCGCGTGCCGGATGAGTCGGTTGGACGGGACCCGTGGCAGCTCCCGGTGAAGCGCGCGCAGCTCGGCGTCGAGCCGCGCGGGGATCCGCTCGCTCAAGGGTCGATGCGCTTTCGACCGATCATGCGCTTGGCGCCGCCCTTCACGTTCTTCACCTTCTTGTCGAGCACGTCGAGGTCGCGCAGCTTCGTGGCGCTTACCCCGGTCTTGGCCTTGTTGGCCGAACTCTTCTTTGCCTTCATCCGTGGCGCTCCGGTACGGGTGAACGACCTACTTCTTGGCGAGCGGATCCAGCTTCATGCGGCCGCCCTTCACCTGGCTCGCGCTGTTGGCACCGAGCTTGGACAGGGTCTTCGACGCGGCCTTCTTGGCGCCCTTCTTCTTGTCTGCCATGGAGAACTCCCGAGAGGGGTGAGTGAGGCGCCGGACATCTGCCGACGCCGACCTGCGGTTCGAGCGACCACGAGCGACGCACCGTGCGTCAGCGAGGCTGCCTGCCGAGACGCTAAAACGAGGGCTCGAATTCTGCCGTGACCCCGGACACACGCTCGACGTGTTCGCTTCTCCACGGTACGTTCGGCAGTGATGTCCCGCCAGAGCCCCCCTGTCCCGACGCTGCCGCCGCTCTATGACGGCTGGATGACCGAGCTGCTCGGCACCCCGGTCGTGGGCGAACCACGGGCCACCTGCAGCGACTGCGCCATGTGCAGCGTGCCGGCACCGGGAGCCTCCGCCGCGTCGGTGGTGGGCGCTCCCGTCTCGTTCGACCCCGATGCGCGGTGCTGCACCTACCAGCCCGAGATCTGGAGCTTCCTGGCCGGGGCAGCGCTGGCCGACCGCTCGCCGGGAGGCGCCCTGAGCCGCAACTCCGTCCTCGAGCGCATCGCGGCCGACGAGAACGTCACCCCCCTCGGGCTGGGCCGCTCGCGGCGGTACGCCCTGCTCTACGCGGCAAGTCCCGACGGCTTCGGCCGGTCGCACGCGCTCCGGTGCCCGCACTACGTGGTGGAGGGGAGCCGCTGCGCGATCTGGCAGTACCGCAACTCCACCTGCGCCACCTGGTTCTGCAAGCATGACCATGGCGCGGTGTCCAAGCGCGCCTGGGACCGGATGCAGGAGCTGCTCCTGGCCGTGGAGCAGACGCTCTCGCGGCACGTCGTGCTCTCACTCGACGTGGGCGACGAGGCGCTGCAGGCGCTCTTCCCCGCGCGCGCCGCCGCCGATGCGGGGCTGACCGCCGCGGAACTCGACGGGCTGGGCGACCCGGTGCGCCAACGGCGGCTCTGGGGCTCGTGGTCGGGACGGATCGAGGCGTTCTACCTGCGGGCGGCGGAACTGGTCGCCGCGCTCTCGTGGAACGAGATCCGGGGACTCGGCGGGACCGAGCTGGAGCTGCGGGTGGCGCTCCTGCGGGAGTCGCACGCGGCCGTGGGGTCGCGTGCCATTCCAGGCCGGCTGCGCGCCTCGACCTGGACGGTGTCGAGCGCCCTGCCGCATGCCGAGGGCCATGTGGTGATCAGCACGTACAGCGGCTTCGATCCGCTCGAGGTGCCGGATCTGCTGCTCCGCTGCCTGCCGTACTTCGATGGCCGACCGACCGCCGCCGCCCTGACGGCGATCGAGGCCGCGCTCGACGTGCGCCTCGAGCCGGGCCTCGTGCGCCGGCTCCACGAGTTCGGCGTGCTCACCGAGGCGTAGCCGGCCGCACGGCCGCTACACCACCCCCGCCACCGCCGCGGCGATCCCCTCGAAGCGGGACGCGTGCAACTCCTTCACCCCGGTGGCCTGCACGAGCGCCAGCGCACTGCCGGCGGTGACCGAACCGGCGCCGATGATCATGATCCGGTCGTGCGCGCGCTCCACCAGTTGCTTGAGCTTGGGCGTCCCCTCCACGGCGGTCTTCGCGCCGCCGGTGGTGAGGATCGAGTCCAGCTGCAGCGACACCAGCAACTCGAGGGCCATCTCCTGGTCGCGCACGTCGTCGAACGCGCGGTGGAACCCCACCTTCATGGGCGTGGCCACCGCCATCAGTTCGGACACGATGGCCACGTCGATCTCCCCATCGTCGGTGAGCGCGCCGATCATGACGCCGTCGGCATCGAGCTCCTTCGCCACGAGGATGTCCTTGATCATGATCCCCACGTCTTCCTCGTCGTACACGAAGTCGCCCGTGCGCGGACGGATCAGCACGTGCACCGACGTCAGCAGCTTCTGCGAGCAGCGGGCAATCAACCCCGCACTCGGCGTCACCCCGCCGTTGTGCAGCGACCCGCACAGTTCGATGCGCTTGCATCCGGCATCTTCGGCGGCAAGGGCGCTTCCGAACGACTCCACGGCAGCTTCGACGAGAACGCTCACAGCAGTTCCTCCAGCCCCGCCAGGCGGAGCATTGGGGCGTAGCGGGGATCGACGGCGAGGCCGCCGGGATTGAATGGAAGGTCGCGCAGCACCCGGCGCAACCGCCTCGGGCGACGATGGTACCCTTTCTCCACCCAATCCATGGCCTGCGTCCACGCACCGAGCTCGGCGAGGGTGATGACGAGGCTGTCGGACAGCCGGCGGCTGGTACCCTGGTCCAGGAAGGGGTCGTCGCTCTTCGCGCGGTGCAGCAACTCCTGCAACTCGCGGCGCAGGTCGGCCTCGCGCGCGTGCGCCCACCCCTTGGCCTTGAGGTCCACGTCGAGGGCCACGAGGCGCAGCTCCAACCCGCGCTGGCCGAGCAGCGCGCGGCGCGCGCTCGCGGCTTCGTCGAACTTGCCCGCCCGGTGGCACGCCATGGCCAGCCGCTCGAGGGCCGCGTCATACTGGGGATTGATCTTGAGCGCCGCGCGGAGCGGTGCGATCGCCTCATCGTAGCGGCCGAGCGCCATGAGCACGTCGGCGAGGGTGTTGTGGACCACGGCCAGATGCCCGTGGTGGGCGGCCATGGTGCGCATCACCTCCAGCGCCTCCCGCGTGCGCCCGGCGACCTTGAGCCAGATCGCGTGGAAGCGCATGAGATCGGACACGCCGGGGTCGAGCGCGAGCGCCCGGGCAAACGACCGTCCGGCGGCGTCGAAGTCGTCTTCCCAGTACATCGTGGTGGCGCCGATGGACCAGTGGAGCTCGGCCAGGTCCTCGCCGATCGCGAGGGCCCGCTGGCGGAGCGCCTGCGCTTCGGCGTACGACGCGTCATGGTCGGCGAAGCCGCGAAACCCCATGACGTGGATCGTGTCGGCGAGCCCCACGATCGCGATCGCGTTGTCAGGATCGAGCGTGATCGCCCGCTCGAACCAGGTGCGCGCCGTCTGCAGCTTGGGCAACGCCCCCGTCCCCCCGATCATCCCGTGCGCCCAGTTCGTCCGCCCCTCGCGGTACGCGGCCATGCTGGGCGAGTCCTCCGCCGAGGTTCGCTGCGGCGCGGCCGGAGCGGGATCCGCCGCGATCACCGGCACCGACCCGCTCCCAAACGTCATCGGCCGCAGCCACTGCAGCACGTCGCTCGCCGTATGCGGCCGCCCGGCCGGCTCCTTGGCCATCAACCCGCGCAGCAGCACGGCCAGCGGGCGCGGCGCATCGGGAAGCGCGACCGTCAGGTCGGGAATGGGCCCATGCACGTGCTGCGTGAGCACCGCCATCGTGTTCGGCGCCTGGTACGGCGGCGCGCCGGTGAGCAGTTCCCACAGCACGCAGCCCAGGGTGTACAGGTCGCTGCGGCCGTCGGTGTCGTGGTCGCCCATCGCCTGCTCGGGGCTCATGTACGTGGCCGTGCCCACCACCAGTCCGGTGGCCGTCAGCCGCATCGTCTCCGCGCCGCCCGTGCGCCTGGCGATCCCGAAGTCGGCCAGCAGCACGCGATCCCCCACGCAGAAGATGTTCTCCGGCTTGACGTCGCGGTGGATGATCCCCATCGCGTGGGCGTAGCCGAGCGCCTCGCACAGGTCCACGCCGATGCGGGCCACCGTGAGGACATCGAGCCGACCGTCGCGATCGAGGCGCTGGCGGAGCGTCTCCCCCTCGAGGAACGGCATCACGTAGTACTGGTGGTCCCCGGCCACCCCGCTGTCGAACAGGGGCACGATGTTGGGGTGCACCAGCCGCGCCGTGAGCTTGATCTCGCGGATGAACCGGTCCACGCTGTCGCTCGTTCCGGCGGCGGGGTCGAGCACCTTCACCGCCACCTCGCGGTCGAGCGTCCGGTCGTGCGCGAGGAACACGGTGGCCATGCCGCCGCGCCCCAGCTCCCGCCGGATCGTGAACCGGTCCGACAGCTCGGGCGACAGCGAGCTGATCGTGACCGCCGCCGTGCGGCGGCTGCTCACAGCAGCGCCTCGAGGCCGGCGGCGGCCAGCAGCGGCGCGTACCGGGGGTCGGCGGCGAGCCCGCGCCGGTCGAAGGGGAGGTCGGTGAGCACGAGCCGCAGGCGCGCCGGCCGACGGAGCGCGCCTTGCGCCACGCAGTCCATCGCCTCCACCCAGCAGTCGAGGTCGGCCAGCGTCATCAGCAGGTCGTCCGCCAGCTGGCGATGTGCGCCGCGCGCCTGGAAGGGGTCCTCCACGGCGCTCCGTTGCATGAGCGCCTCCACGTCGCGCGTGAGGTCGGCGCGGCGTGCATCGGGCCATCCGAGCGACCGGACGTCGGCCTCGAACGCGGCCAGGCGCGCGGCGCCCTGTGCGCGTTGCTGCAGCAGGGCCCGGCGCGCCTGCGTGGCCTCCTGCGGAAGGCCGGCGCGGTGTGCGCAGCGTGCCACGCGCTCCAGCACCCCCTCGTGGCGTGGCTCGATGCGCAGCGCGTTGCGCAGGGCCTTGAGCGCCTCCAACTCGCGCCCCAGCGCGCACAGCACGTCGGCAAAGGCCAGCAGCAGCTCGGGATCGGGCGACGACGCGTTCAGCGTCGCCCGCAGGTGCTCGCACGCCTCCTCGGTTCGGCCCATGACCTTGAGCCACACCCCGTGCAGGCGCAGGGCACCCGGATGACCAGGGTCGAGCGCCAGCGCCCTCGCAAAGGAGCGGCCGGCCGCCACCAGGTCGTCCTCCCAGTACAGTTGCGTCTCGCCGAGCACGACCTGGACTTCGGCGCTCGATCCCGCGTGGTCCACCACGCTCTGGCGGAGCACGGCCGACTCGCGGCGCGCACGCTCCGGATTGCCGCCGCGCACCGCACCGATCGCCTCGATGGCCTCGGAGAGCCCGACGCACGCCGCCTGGTTCTCGGCGTCCATGGCGATCGCGCGCTCGAAGTAGGTGCGTGCCACCTGCAGCGCCTCCGCCGCGCCCGGGCCACCGGCCATGCCGCGCGCGAGCACGCTGCGCCCCTGCCGGTAGGCCATCATCGAGGGCGTCACGACCTCCACCGAGCGCGGCGTCGGCCGCGCCACCGGGATCGACAACGCGCCCAGCGACTCGGCGCGCACGCTCCGCAGCGCATCGTGCACCACCGACGCGCTCACCGGACGGTCGTCGCGCGACTTGGCGAGCAGGGCGTGCACCAGCGCCGCGAGCTGGCGTGGCACATCGGGGTGCAGCGACGCGAAGTCCGGCAGCGGCGCGCCCACGTGCATCGTCACCAACTGCATCATGTTCGGGTGCTGGAAGGGCGGATGCCCCGCCAACAACTCCCAGAGCACGCACCCGAGGGCGTAGAGGTCCGACCGACCGTCGAGGTCGTGCCGCGCCATCCCCTGTTCCGGGCTCATGTACGCCGGCGTCCCGTGCGCGACCCCGCTCTCCGTGAGCCGGAGCCCCACCGAACCACCCGTCATGGTGGCGATGCCGAAATCCGCGAGCAGCGTCCGGCCACCGACGCCGAACATGTTCTCGGGCTTGAGGTCGCGGTGCACCACCCCGTGCGCGTGGGCGTAGGCGAGGGCCTCGCAGAGATCCATCGCGACCCTCACGGCCTCCGCCATCGGCAGCCGTTCCTCACGCAGCAACCGGGCGCGGAGCGTCTCCCCCTCCACGAACGGCATCACGTAGAAGCGGTGCGCCTCGGCCACGCCGTGACCGAGCACGGGGACGATCAGGGGATGTCGCAGCCCCGAGGTGAGCAGGATCTCCCGCTCGAACCGTTCGCGCTGGCCGGTCCCGTCGGCCACCGCCTCGAACACCTTCACCGCGACCTCGCGTCCCAGGACGCGGTCGTGGGCGCGGAACACCGACGCCTTCCCGCCCTCGTCCAGCTGGCCGCGCAGGGTGAACCGCTCCGTCAGCTCCGACGGCAGCGACCCGAGCACGACGCTGCCCGTCCGGCGGTTCACGCCGGACCCCCGAGGGCGGTCGCGCGAGCGTCCACGCTAGAGCGACCACCCCGCGCGGTACGGGGGCGTCATCCACTCCGTGGGGACCGTGGCGTTGGTGATCGCGCCCGTCTCGCCGTTCAGCTCGAGCGTGCGCCCCATCCGCACCGCGAGGTTGCCCAGCAGGATCATCTCGGTGAGCGGGCCCGCATAGCTGGCAAAGTTCGACCCCGGCTGCGTGCCGCCGCGGATCGCCTCCACCCACTCGGCGTACACCCCCTTGGTGCGCGCGAACTTCGGCGACGGCGGGTTGGCCATGAGCGCCTTGTGCGCCTCGTCGTTCGAGAGGCGCGGGTTCTCGCCGTACGTGCCCGCGGTGAGCGTCCCCTTGTCGCCGATCCACAGCTGCCCACTGTCGTCGAACGGCCACGCCTTCTCCCCCGGCCAGTCCGAGGGACGCGGCGGATAGATCGAACCGTCGCGCCAGGTCAGCGTGATCGGTCCGCGCCCCCCACGCGCAGGGAACTCGTACGTGATGCGCGACGCCTTGGGCGCCGTCTCGGCGTAGAGCGACGTGCTCTCCGGCGTGATGCGCGTGGGGTACCGGAGGTCGAGTCCCCAGAAGGCGGCGTCCATGATGTGGCAGGCCATGTCGCCCATGGCGCCGGTGCCGAAGTCCCACCAGCCGCGCCAGTTGAACGGCGCATACGACGGATGGTACGGCCGGTCGGGTGCGGGCCCGAGCCAGAGGTTCCAGTCGAGCGTGGGGGGCACGTTGTGCGCATCGCTCGGCCGGTTGATGGCCTGCGGCCAGATCGGGCGGTTGGTCCAGCAGACGATCTCGCGCACCGTGCCGATGGCGCCCGCGTCCACCCACTCCTTGATGAGGCGCACCCCCTCGGCCGCGTGCCCCTGGTTCCCCATCTGCGTGGCCTGCTTCGGACGCCGTGCCGATTCCTTCATGAGGGCGCGCACCTCGCCCAGCGTGCGCGTGAGCGGCTTCTGGATGTAGACGTGCTTGCCGAGCTTGAGCGCCGCCATCCCGGCCGCCGCGTGCATGTGGTCGGGAGTCGAGACCGTCACGGCATCGATGCCCTTCCCTTCCTTGTCGAGCATTTCGCGCCAGTCCTTGTACCGCTTGGCCTTGGGGTAGGCCAGGAACGACTTCTCGGCGCTCTTCCAGTCCACGTCGGCGAAGGCCACGAGGTTCTGGTCGGCCATGCCGCGCACGTCGCTCCCCCCCATGCCGCCCACGCCGATGCAGGCCACGTTCACCGTGTCGCTCGGCGCCAGGAAGCCGCGGCCCAGCACGTGGCGCGGGACGATGGAGAACGCGGCGCCGGCCATCATGACGTCGCCGACGAAGTTGCGGCGGGAGTGCGGGAGGTTCGACATCGGCTTTTCCGGTGAAGGCGCGCTCATGTGGCTTCGGGCGCGATGTTGTCTTCGGCGCGCGGACGGAACAGGAGGAAGAAGATCACGAACACCACGAGTGCGCCGATGGCCGGAATCGGCCAGATGCGCGCCCAATCGTGGGTGGGGGCGCCGCCGGCAGCGCCGGGAATGGCGTAGCGGCTGACCACCGCTCCCGACGCGAACGCTCCAATGAAGTAGCCCACGCCGTTGGTGACGAAGTTGATCATCCCCTGCGCGGCCGCGCGCACCTTGGGGCCGGCGCGCTGGTCGGTGTAGATCTGCCCGGCCACGAAGAAGAAGTCGTAGCAGACGCCATGCAGCAGGATGCCTGCGTAGATGAGCCACATGCCGCTCGTGGCATTGCCGGCGCCGAAGGCGAAATAGCGGAGCGCCCAGGCCAGCATTCCCACCAGCATGATCCCCTTGATCCCCGCCTTCCGGAGCGCGAGCGGCAGGAGGAGCATGAAGCCGATCTCCGACCACTGCCCGAAGGTCTGGATGAAGGCCGGTTCCGGCGCGCCGATCTCGTTCAGGAAGGGGTTGGCGAAGGTGTAGTAGAACTGGAGCGGAATGCAGAGCAGGAAGGAGCCGAGCACGAAGACGAGGAAATCGGGGCTCTTGAGGAGCGAGAGAGCGTCGAGGCCGAGCGCATCGCGCACCGAGAAGGGGGAGCCGGCCGCCTTGGGCGGGGTGTGCGGCAGCATCAGGGAGAAGAGTCCGAGCACCACCGACGCCCCGGCGGCCAGTTGCATGGGGAGGGCGAGCGCGTCGGCCTTGAGCCCCTTCCCCACCAGCGTGCCGGCGGCAATCCACCCGATCGTCCCGAGCACCCGGATGAGCGGGAACTCCTTGGCCGGATCCTGGATGTGATGGAAGGCGATGGAGTTGGTCAGCGACAGCGTGGGCATGTAGCAGAGCGCGTACGCGATCAGCACCGGGTAGAAGCTCCCGAACTCCGTCTGGCGCGAGACGAGGAACATCAGCGCCCCTCCGGCCAGATGCAGCGCCGCGAGCAGCTTCTCGCTGGCGAAGAACCGGTCGGCCACCATCCCCACGAAGAAGGGGCTCACGAGCGCCGCGATGGCCGTGGCACCGTAGGCGAGCCCCACCTGCGAGTCGGTGAAGTGGAGGGTGCGGCCCAGGTAGGTGCCCATCGTCACGAACCAGCTCCCCCACACGAAGTACTGGAGGAACATCATGACGGAGAGCTTGGTCCGGGTGGCGTTCACCTGAGCTCCCGGATGCGGATGTTCCGGAAGGCGAGCGCCCCTTCATGGTCGCCCTGCAGCGCGAGGTGGCCCTTGGCGGACCGGCCGAACCCCGGCCATGCACCGAACTTGCTCCCCTTCACCTTGGCCTCCCAGTCGGGGCTCCAGAGCTCGTACTCGAGCACCTTCACGCCGTTGAGCCAGTGCTCCACGTGCGCCCCGTTGGCGACGATCCGCGTCCGGTTCCACTCCCCCACCGGCTTCAGGTGCCCCGCCGGCGACGGATAGAGCGCGTACATGGCCCCGGCCGAGGTCAGGCGCGACTTGTTGTCGCTCGCATCGATATCGTCGAGGAGCTGATACTCGGGGGCCGTCCAGTAGATCTTCTGCTCGGCCTCGGTGCCCCGGTAGAAGATGCCGCTGTTGCCCCCCGAGCTGATCTTCCACTCCAATTCGAGCTCGAAGTCGCCGAACTGGTCCACGGACACGATGTCCCCGACCGGCTTCTCCTTGGCGAGGACGCCGTCGGCCACGATCCAGCCGTCCGGGAGTCGGTCCATCCGGTAGCCGCGCCAGGCGGCGGTGGTGGCGCCCAGCAGGGGGCGCCAGCCGGAGGGGTCAACGGTCATGGAGGCGGCGGCAGGGGAGGCCGAGGCCGGGGTCCCGCCCTCCGAGGAGCCGGAGGCGCAGGCGCCGAGGACGGCGACAAGGGTCAGGGCGGCCAGGGGCCGGGCGGAGCGGGCAGGCAACGGTGGGGTCCGGGGGGGGGGCTTGAGGTGCCGCCAACGTACGGCAGGCAGCGGCCCCCCGAAAGAGAGGCGCCCGACGGCCGCGCGCGGGGGGAGTCCACGGATTCCCTGCCCAGAGCCCCAGGGTGCCCGGACGCCGAGGGGCCGGCGGCCCCCCGCGCCCCCCACACCTTGACGCCGGGAACCGAAAGAGGCACTTTGTTCACCCAGCGAACAAAGTCCTACCGGTTCCCATTTCCCGTCCACCTCGCGTGGAGAGGCATCGATGCGTCCGACTCGCTCCCAAGCTCTTCGGTCCCTGGGCTGGCGCGCGTTCCTGGTGGCGGCCGCCGTGGCCGTGGCCACGCCCGCGAGCGCCGTCGCCCAGTCGCCGAACCCGAGCGTTCGGGTCGTCTCCGACACCGCCGGAGCCCGCCTACAGGTCGGCGGCAAGGACTTCATGGTCCTCGGCATGAACTGGGACTACGTCCCCATCAGCCAGAACTACGGCTACAGCCTCTGGACGCAGAAGGACGACTTCATCATCGAGGCCCTCGAGGCGGAGATGTCGCTCCTCAAGGCCATGGGAGTCAACGCGGTCCGGCAGTACGCCGGCGTCCCCCCCCGCTGGGTCAAGTACATCTATGAGAAGTACGGCATCTGGACCGTGGTCAACCACTCGGTGGGCCGCTACGGCAACAGCGCCAACGGCGCCTACGTCGCCCAGACCGACTACTCCAACGCCAAGGTCCGCCAGGCGCTGACCGCCGAAGTCATGGCCCTCGTGGACGAGTTCAAGGGCACCCCCGGCGTCCTCATGTGGCTCCTCGGCAACGAGAACAACTACGGCCTCGAGTGGAAGTCGGCCGAGACCGAGGCGCTGCCGGCCGGCGAGCGCAACGCCGCCAAGGCCAAGTACCTCTACTCGCTCATGGGCGAGATCACCCGCGGCATCAAGGCGCGCGACACGGAGCGCCCCGTGGCCATCGCCAACGGCGACCTCCAGTACATCGACCTCATCGCCGCCGAGACCAAGGGACTCGACGTCCTCGGCACGAACATGTACCGCGGCATGTCGTTCGGGGACGCCTTCCAGGTGGTCAAGGACAAGCTCGGCATCCCGCTCATGTTCACCGAGTTCGGGGCCGACGCGTACAATGCCCGCGAGAACCGCGAAGACCAGCAGATGCAGGCCAAGTACGTGCTCAGCCAGTGGCGCGAGATCTACCTGCAGTCGAGCGGCAAGGGGCAGGTGGGCAACGCCATCGGCGGCTTCACCTTCCAGTGGAGCGACGGCTGGTGGAAGTTCGGCCAGGAGACGCGGCTCGACCAGCACGACGCCAACGCCTCGTGGCCCAACGCGGCCTACCGGGAGGACTTCACCCCCGGCGAGAACAACATGAACGAGGAGTGGTGGGGGGTCATGGCCAAGGGCGCGCCGGATTCGCGCGGCCTCTTCCAGCTCTACCCGCGCGCGGCCTACTACGGGCTCCAGCGCGCCTACACCCTCGACCCGTACGCCCCGACCACCACCCCCGCAGCCATCTCGGCCCACTTTGCCGCCATCAGCCCCGCCGAGCTCGCCATGCGCTCGCGTGCCGACAAGGCGGCCATGGGGGGCGACGGCGTGGGCGGAGTGCGGGTGAGCGGGATGCGCCTCGAACTGTCCACGTTCAACACCGGGGGCGACTTCATCACCACCCCCACCGTGCCCGTGCCGAACAGCCTGGCGCAGCCGGCGCTCCGCGGCTTCGACCGCATGGAGTCGTACTTCGTGAGCCTCGAGGCCAAGCCCACGAACAACTTCACCGCGAACCTCTCGGTGAACATCCTGGGCAACGTCCCCACCAACCCCATCGACCAGATCTTCTACGAGAACCGCGGGCTGGTCCGCACGGTGGACACGCCCAACGGCCCGTTGGCCATGCAGGGCATCGACCGGCTGCGCATCTACAGCGCGTCGTTCACCTGGGAAGACAAGAACTTCCGGCTCGAGGGATTCAACCGCGCGGGCCACTACCACTGGGGCTACGAGGGCGACTTCTTCGGGCTGTATCGCGAAGCCAACTACGGCCGCAACATCGACATCTACAACGGTGACGCCCCGCTCGGCATGGAGTTCACCGGCAAGAAGGCGCTCGACGGCCTCAAGGTCGCCATCGGGCCGCAGCTCTGGTGGGGCGCGAACCCCACGGCCATCGCCAAGTACCGGCGGAAGGTGGGTGAGCTCGACATGACGGCGATGTACCAGGAGGACATCTCGCAGTTCGATCCCACCACGACGACCAGCTCCTTCGCCATCCCGACCCCGAAGGCGCGGCGCGCCACCTTCGCCATGACCACCAACGTGGCGGGCATGGGCGTCGAGCTCGGCGGCATGTGGTCGGGCGGCTCGCGCATCGGCCAGCCGTTCCAGATTGCCACCGGCACCACCGGCAACTACCAGGTCTTGCAGGACCGGATCAAGGCCGAGGACGGCCTTGGCGCCAAGGCCAAGCTCACCTGGCAGAGCGGACGCTGGAACTGGTATGCGCAGGGCGCCGTCATGGGCCTCGTCGCCGATGGTGGCCCCACGTCGGTCCAGACGTTCACCGGCTGGTCGCTGCGCGAGACCGGGCTCAACAACCAGGTGAGCGCGCTCACCGGCC
>JANLSF010000100.1:0-4175 GCA_031362285.1 Gemmatimonadota bacterium
TGTCCTGTCGCAGGAAGACGAACCGCTTCACGAAACCGCGGTCCATCAGGTCCTGGGGGAGCGTCATCAGGCCATCCCCCGCGTGTCCCAGGATGTACAGCGCGTCGCCCAGAGAGACGGCGCGGAAGAACACCCACGCGAGGCAGGTGAGCGTAAAGGTGATGACAACCGCCCCCCACGCGCGAAGGGTCCCCGACGCCCCAACGGCCACGACTCGCTGACGCCCGCGCCCGAGCATCTGCTCGATGACCAGGTAGAGGCCGTTGAGGCCGCCCCACACCACGTAGGTCCAGTTCGCCCCGTGCCACAATCCGCTGACGAGGAACGTCAGCATCAGGTTCGCGCGGAGGCGCCATGGCGAGACCCGGTTGCCGCCCAGCGAGATGTAGAGATAGTCGCGAAACCAGCTGCTGAGCGAGATGTGCCAGCGCTTCCAGAACTCGGCAATCGACTGGCTGAAGTATGGCCGGTCGAAGTTTCGCAAGAGCGAGAACCCCATCACTTGCGCAGAGCCGAGCGCCACGTCGGAGTAGCCCGAAAAGTCGCAGTATATCTGGAACGTGAAGAACAGCGTCGCGATGGCGTAGGATACCCCGGGAAAGCCGTGCGGGTCGCTGTAGACGGTGCTCACGAACGGTGCAAGCCGGTCCGCCACCACGACCTTCTTCACGAGGCCCCACGTCATCAGCTGGAGGCCGAACACCACGCGCTGGTAGTCGAACGCCTGCGGCTCCCGGAACTGGTGCAGGAGATTCTGCGGTCGCTCGATCGGCCCCGCCACGAGCTGGGGGTAGAACATCACGTAGAGCGCGAATATTCCAGGATGGCGCTCCGCCTTCTGGTTCCCGCGATACACCTCGATGGTGTAGGCGAGCGACTGGAAGGTGTGGAACGACAGTCCGATGGGGAGCAGCAGGTTGAGCCGCGGAACGGGATTGTCGAGGGAGCCCATCCCGAGCAGCGCGGTCAGCGAGTCGTCAAGAAAATTCCAGTACTTGAACACCGCCAGGACCGCGCAATTGGCGAGGATGCTCGCCACGAGCCACCGCTTCCGCGCGACGCCCCTCGACTCCTCGATCCGGATGCCCGCGACATAGTCCACGAGGATCGTGAAGGCCAGGATCAGGATGTAGACCGGCCGGAACACCATGTAGAAGTAGCAGCTGGCGACCAGCAGCATCGACCAGCGCCACCGATGACGCAACCCGAAGTGGAGGGCCGTGACGACGATGAAGAAGACGGCGAAGTGAAACGAGTTGAACAGCATCGCAGCCGAAGGTGATGATTGGGACGTGACGTTCCGATGTCGCCACGGAAAATCTCGCGAAACGTACGCGTGCGCGCCGGGCGAGCCAAGCATGGCCTCCCCGACCGGCGGCCGTCCTGATCAAGGGCGCGTGGACCGTGCGGAGCGGCAACAGGTGGCCCAGCCTTTGCACCCGCCACCGAATGTCTCGGCTTCCGCATCGCGCGCGGTGCGCGCCACGGCGACTACTGGCCGAGCAGGTTGATCCCGATTTCGCGTTTGGCGTAACGATGCAGCATCAGCGCCCGGAAGAGGTACGCGAGGAACGTCGTGGTCGCGATCCCCACCGGCCCGTAGAGCGGCCCCAGCACCAGCGCCAGCGCAAAATACAGGACCGCCGAGGCTCCGACGATGCGTGCCGCCTGCTCCTGATGCCCGGTGAGGGTCAACAGGAACCCGCCCATGTTGCCGAACAGCGGCGAGATCGCCATCGCCAGCGTGAGCACCACCAGGGCTGGATAGGACCCCTCGGCAAAGCCCGGACCGAACAACTGCAGGATCTCGGTCCCGCCCACCACCAGCAGGGCCAGCAACGGCACGGTCATCAGCAGCGCACCGCGTCGGGCGTTGTCCACGAGCTTCTGGAGCGCACCCAGGTCGCCGGCGCTGTGCAGCGCGGCGATGCGAGGGCCGACCACGGTCTGGATGGCGAGCGCTCCGAGGAGCGACAAGGTCGCCAGCTGGCTCGCCACCGAGTAGAAGCCGGACTCCCGCTTGGTGGTGAACACGCCCAGCAGCACCACGTCGGTCTGCGTCGAGAGGACGATCTGGCCGATCGACACGAACAGCGCGCCGCGCGCCGCGCGAAACCACTCGCGCCGCTCTCCAGGCACCACCGGCGTGACGTGCTTGCCCGGAATGGCCCGATGCAGCAGCGCGAGGCTGAGCAGCAGAGCCAGCGCCGTCCCCACGGTGTTCGCCAACACCGCCAACTCGGCGCTCAGGATTTGCATCGACTGGGCCAGGAGCAGCATGAGGCCCAGAAACACCACCGACCGCAGGATCGACGACGGGAACTGCGCCGCGACCACCCGGCCCATGGACTGGAGCAGCCCCGACGACACGGTGAGCACCGTCATCGGCGCGAGGATCGCGAGCGACGCGAAGAGCACCGACACCGTGCTGGGAAGCATGAAATGGCGGAACAGCCAGAGCCCGAGTCCCGACACGGCGCCCACCGCCAGCGATGACAACAGGGCCCAGATGAGCAACGTCCGCGCCAAGGTGCGGAACCGTCCCCAGTCCTGCTCCGAGCTGCGCGTGCCCCCGAATCGGGTCGCGACCGTGTCGAGGTCGAACTTGCAGATGATGACCGCGATGTTCACGCAGCCGAAGGCGAAGGCATACCCGCCGTAGGCGTCGTGACCGAGGTACCGCGCCAGCGAGACCTGCACGGCAAATCCGGTGGCCAGCGAGCCACCCGAGATGAGCATGCCCAGCGCCGCACCCCGGAGGAGTGGCCGGTCGCGGATGGCGGCGAGGAGGGGTGGCGCGATCAACGGCGACGAGTGGAAGCGGCTCGTCGACGCCGACCGCGCAGGCGAGTCGACATGCACGGGAATCCTAGCCGCGGGACACGGCGCAGCCAACACACCCGGCCGCGGCGCTCGGTCGCGCTCGCGTCGCACGCAGGTGATATTAGCGGTGTCTTCGCGCGCGTCGTGTTCACGCCGGCTGCCCAACCCATCTCTCCGATCACGCCGCAGTTGCCACGGTTGCCCTCGCTGCCGAACCGCCGCCTCGCGCGCCGCGCCTGGTGCTCCGCCCGCCAGGGTCGCCTGCCGGGGAGCCGCGCCGCATGAGCCAGGACGCGACGCCGTTCGGCATTCACGGGTTCGGGCTGCTCCACGGGTCGGCGGCGGGGCCAGCCCTCCACGAGAAGCGACTGCTCCTCCTGAGCCACGCCTTCGCGCCATCGCGCATCGTGGGAGCGCTGCGATGGACGCGGACGGTGGAACTGCTCGCCGCGCACGGATTCGTCTTCGACGTCGTCAGCGTCGCCACGCCGGCTGCCACCGCCGAACAGGCGCTGCTCGATCGCTTGCCCGCTGGAACCCGGATCTTCACGGTGCCGGAGCCTGCGCCCGGCCGATGGAATCGGATGCTCGCGAACCTCGTGCGGTACAAGCGGTGGGGATCCGGCGCTCCAGCCGCTTCGACGCCGAAGGCGGGCGGCTCGGCCACCCAGCACGCGGCATCCGTTGCGCGCGGCTCCACCGAGTCGAGCCTCACCCGCGCCCTGGCCCGTGACGTGCGCCTCAATCTGATCTTCCGGGCGCACGACGAAGTGGAGGTGCGCTGGGCCGAGGCGGCCGCGACCGCCGCCAGCCGTCATCTCGACCTCGGCGGCTACCGGGCCATCGTGAGTTCCGGCCCGCCGCACTTCATCCACGTGATGGCCGGACGGCTGGCCCTGAGCGCGGGCCGACCGCACATCGCCGACCTGCGTGACCCGTGGGCGCACTGGACGTGGCTGGGGGAGGAATACTCCTCGCCGCTGTTCCTCACCACGCGTCGCCCGCGCGAGGCGTTGGTGGTCCGCGATGCGGCGCTGGTCACGACGACCACCGAGCGACAGTCGGAGGCGTTGCGGCGCGCGTATCCCGCCCACGGCGCCAAGGTGCACACGATCCTCAATGGCACCGACGACACGCCGCTCCCGGACGCCACCGACGACGGGGTCTTCCGGATCGCCTTCGCCGGGCTCCTGTATCTCGACCGCAATCCGTCCGCCCTCTTCCGCGCCATCCGCGGCTTCCTCGACAGCACGGGCGCGACCCCGGAGCAGGTGCGGGTCGAGTTCATGGGCAACGTGGAGACGATCGGCGAGATCCCCGTCCGCGACATCGCCGCCGCCGCCGGCATCGTC
>JANLSF010000105.1:0-8263 GCA_031362285.1 Gemmatimonadota bacterium
GACGATGCCGAGGCGCTCGACCCCCGTTTCGCCGAAGCGGGCGTCCTCCCCGACACGCCGGTCACCAAGGGTGCGTACACGGCCGCGCTGCACGCGGTCGCGTCCGCCGTCGCCGCGGCCAACGAACTCGTGAGTGGCCAGCCGCAGGCCTACGCCGTCTGCCGCCCGCCTGGCCACCATGCCGGCCGCGCGTTCATGGGAGGCTACTGCTTCCTGAACAACGCCTGTGCGGCGGCGCAGGTCCTGCGCGATGCGGGAAAGCGCGTCGCCGTGGTTGATGTGGACTACCACCACGGCAACGGGACGGTCGATATCCTGAGCACCGAGCCCGACGTCCCGTTCATCTCGTTCCACGCCTCGACCATCAACGCCTTCCCCTACATCGAAACCAGGCCGCGTGTCCCGAACCAGACGTTCGTGGCGTTCGACGCCCCGCCCACGGAGGACGCGTACCTCGCGCTGCTGGCCGAGCACCTCGGGTCGCTCTCGAGCGTGGACGCGATCGTGGTGTCGCTCGGCTACGACCCGGTCATCGGGGACCCGCATGGCGGCTGGACCATGACGCCGGCGTTCTTCCAGCGTCTGGCGCGAAGCTTCAAGGCCACCAGGCACCAGCTCTGCTTCGTTCAGGAGGGCGGCTACGCGCTTGAGCGGCTCGCCGAGTGCTCGCGGGAATTGGCGTTGGGGCTGGCGTGAGCGCTCCTGTCCAGCGCCGCTTCGCGCAGGTTGATGTATTCACGGCACGGCCGTTCTACGGCAATCCCGTGGCGGTGGTCCTCGATGCGGAGGGGATGAGCGGCGCCGAGATGCAGCGCATCGCGCAATGGACCAACCTGTCGGAGACGACGTTCGTGCTGCCGCCGTCCGTGGCGGGCACCGACTACCGGGTGCGCATCTTCGCGCCCAACGAGGAGCTGCCCTTCGCCGGCCACCCGACGCTCGGCACCGCGCACGCCGTGCTCGAGGCCGGGATCGCGTCGGCGAGGAATGGCAAGGTGGTCATGCAATGCACCGCGGGCCTGGTCGAGATCACGGTCGAGGAGGTGGGGCTGTCGTTCCGCCTTCCGCGTTACGAGTCGCGCCGGGCTCTTGGCGTCGAACGTGTCGCCGGTTGCCTGGGAATCGCGGCGCTCATCGGTGACGCCGAGCTGATTGACACGGGACCGCACTGGCTGGTGGCCCGAGTCGAGGACGTCGCGGCGCTGTCGCCGGATGCGGTGGCCCTGAAGGCGCTGATCGCCGAGAACCGCGCGAGCGGCCTCACGGCCTATGCCGCCAGCAGCCCCGGGGAGATCGCCGTCCGGACCTTCTTCTTCACCGACTTCCTGGTGGAGGACCCGGTGTGCGGAAGCGGCAATGCCGCCGTGGCGGTGCACAGGCTCCGGGCGGGCACGATCCGGGACGGCGAGGCGTATCTGGCGCGACAGGGCCAACAGATCGGTCGCGATGGCGAAATCCGCGTGCGGATCGAGGGCGGCCAGATCCACGTGGGCGGCCAGTGCGTGACCTGCGTCCGTGGCGACCTCCTGGCATAGGCCGTCGGGCCCGGACGCGCGAAGGGCGGGGAAGCGCGTTGCGCTCCCCCGCCCTCACGTCAGGCCAGCTCAGGACTTCGGCCGCGGCAGCGCCGAGGGCGGAATCATGTTGTTCAACCGCATGTAGTTCGAGATCTGGCTGTAGTGGTCGGCCAGGTCGAGTGCATGCCCGAGCACCATCGAGGCCCGCGTCGTCTGGCGGCTGTTGCCATTGAACGAAAGCGTCACCGCGTCGGGGAGGTTCGCGTCGGTGAGCTGGTCGAAGGCCTGCGCGCAGAAGGCGAACGACGCCTTGAGCTTGGTCACGAGCTCGTCCTTGGGCCACTTGGCCTTGAGCGAATCGGGGGTCGTGGTGTCCTTCGGATCGAGCGTGGCCTTCATGGCGCCGAACGTGTTGCAGAAGAGGTAACTGTCGCTGGCCACGTGCTGGGCGATGTAGCCGATGGTCAGCTGCGCGGGGGTCGGCTTGTAGTCGAACTTGCCGGCCGGGATGGAGTCGAACGCCTGCGCGAGGTTCTTGTGCGCGGACAGGATGCGGCCCTTGAACGCGGCGACGATCGGGTGGGCCGGCGCCGCGGCGGGCGCCTGGGCGGCGAGCGCGACGGGAAGGGCGAGGGCGAGGGCGGCGATCGTCGAACGGAAGAGGCGCATGGGTGCTCCGAGGATGGGGGGACGCTGAGCCTTAAGTCTGGGCGGAGACGGGGGGTGGCGCAACGGCTCATCGGGCCACCGTTCGCACACCCCCCCCATAAGGCGCAGCGCGACCACCGGTGCTCGTCAGCTCCGCCGCCCCGCGCGCGGCCCGTTGCCAGCCGCCACGGCCGACGCCAGCTGCACCGGCGTCGCGCTCGCCCTGGTGCCGCACCACATCCCGCTCGCGGCGATCGCGAACTGCAGCGACGCGCTCACGCTCCCCCGGTAGCACGGCGGCGCCGCGCGCGACGTGTTCCGCTCCGCGCCGCTCGGCAGCACGTAGTGATAGACACCGTTCGGGAACTCGGGGGTCGGGCTGGTGATGCCGTTGCACTGGTCGAGCGACGACACCGGCACCAGCGCCCCACTGATGTCGCGGTCCCCGTACATGGGAAAGCCATCGAGCGCGACGCCGACGATGTGCGACGCGCCGCTCGAGCCGTCACCCGCGGCGGTGGCCAGGCACGGCGAGTATCCGTGATAGTGATAGGTGGCCCCCGCATTGGTCGGCGTCTGGTGCCCGCTGCACCCGTCGAGGAACGCCGCCGTCTGCGCGAGTCCGTTGGCGTCGGTGAACGCGTACGTCACGTTGTCGGCGTTCGCGATCGTCACCATGTCCCCCTCGAACGCGTTGAACATCGCCGAGCCGGAGATCATCCATCCGGTCGAGCCGCCGCGCGTGCTCGTTGCGGTGGAGGTGACGGACGAGCAGATGTTGATCGAATAGGAGGTGACGCGCGTGCTCGTGGGTACCGTGCCCACGCTCAGCGCCAGCCGCCCGGTGGGCGTCACGGCCACCGTGGGCGCCGCGGGGTTGGGCACGAGGTAGTACCGGTCCTGTCCGTGGCTCGGCGCGCCCGTGGACGAGTACCGCATGGTGCAGTTGTCGGGGAACGAGACGGTGACGCCTGGCTGCCACCGGGCCTGCTGATAGCCGGCCAGCAGCGACGCCCCCGTGGCGGTGGAGGTGGACGGGCTCGTCGTCGCGCCACAGGCGGTCCACAGGAGCGAGGTGGAAGCGAGCAGCAGGGCGTGTGGCGTGCGGATGTGGCGGGACAGCATGGGTGCTCCACGAGTGGGGGTCACCCATCAAGACGGCTGGGGTGGGCGCGTCCTTACGTGCGCATCACGGCGGCCCGCCGCCTGTTCAGGGGTTTTCGAACAACCCCGGAATGGACGGCGCCCGCTTCGCGAACGTGGGCTTCGCCGTACCGGCCTTGGCTGCGAGCCGATCGCCCGCCTTGATGAGCACGCGGCGGCCACTGCGCTCGACGCGCCCGTTCGCCCACGCCGCAAGCGCGGCGATGAGCGAATCCGGCGCCGCGAGCGGCACGTCCACCGCCACCGAATCCGCGGCGGTCCGCTCCGGCTGGTAGCGCACGTCGAGGTCGAACCACTGGAGCGCCGCCGCCGTCGCGTGGCGCACGGGACCGCGCGCGAGCACCAGTCGCCCGTCGCGCCAGGCGAAGGCCGCCTTGGCGTCCGGGCTCGACAGCAAGGTGAACCCGGCCACCGGATCCACGCTCGCGGCCTGTCCCGCCGACACGCGTCCCCTCAAGGAGTCCGCCAGCAGCTCGACGGCGCCGGAATCCACGCGCACGAGCATCCGCGCGCCGTCCGATGCGAAGGTGGCCACGGTGCCCAGCGTCTTCCAACGATGGGCGCCGGTGCCGATCACCGTCGGCGCGCTCGAGTCGGTGGGAATCGCCACGCGTGCCGGGCCCGACAGCCGCAGCGCCCGCGGGCCATGCTCGAAGGTGGCGCTCGCGCGCACCCCTGCGTCGGGGCCCAGGTGCACCGTCGCGCCGCCCGGGAGGGTGACGTCGGCCTGCTGGCCGTGGGCCGTAGTCTTTGCGATCCCCGTCGTATCGGCCAGCGCCTTGACCGCGCGGGCCAACGGCGGCTCGGCGTGTGTCACGCGCCACGCGGCGGCCAACGCGATGGCTGCTACCGCCACCACTCCACCCACCACGCGCGGCGACCAGCGCCGTCCGGCGCGCTGTTGCATGTACTCCGCTCCACGCAGCTTCGGCCGCGCGGCGCTTCGGCGCGCGCCATCAAGCGGCATTGCGGTCGCCTGGCTGGGCCGAGGGGTCGCGCCGCCGTTCGCTCCGTTCGTCGCGCCGCTGGGACGCGGCGGCGGGGCCATCGGCCGAGCCGCCTCGGCCTGCGGAGCCATCGCCACGGGGATGACCGGCATCGGTGCGGCGGGGGTGGGCGCTGGGCGCCGCCCCTCCCGCAGCCGACGACGCACGGCCTCCACCGACATCAGCTGCAGGTCGCCCGGCACCGCGAGCGCCGCGCCGCCGTCGTCAAAGCGCGTGACCTCGAGCCGGCGGTCAGCTTCGCGCTGGATGGCGCCGAGCGCCGCGTCCTGCGCGTGGCGCAGCAGCGCATCGGCGGTGGCAAAGCGCTCGCGCTCTTCCCACACGCGGTGCAGCACGCGTTCCACGAGTCGCGAGGCGATGGCAGGATCGCCCAGCCGCACGGTCGCCTCCCACGCGAGCGGGGCGAAGAGTCTGTCGACGAAGGGATCGAGTGGCAGGCCGCGCGCCGCCGGCGCGGGAGGAGTCTCGGTGAGCATCGTGGAATTCTCGCGCCCGCCCCCCCCGCGTCGGCAGCACCTTTGCCGATTCGCGTCACGCCCGTTACGCAGCACCATGCCCGGCGAGCGCCCGCGTGCGCTCGCGCGGGCGGCCCGCCGTCAGTTGACCTGTCGCAACTCCACGCGCCGGTTCTGCGCCCGCCCGCCCTCGGTGGCGTTGTCGGCCACGGGGCGCGCCGGGCCCAGGCCGCGTGCCATGACGCGGCTGGCGTCCACGCCCTTGCTGATCAGGTAGTTGCGCACCGACTCGGCGCGCTGCTGCGCGAGTCGGCGATTGGCCAGCGCCGGGCCGCGATTGTCGGTGTACCCCTCCACGGCCACGCGCACGGTGGGGTTCGCCACCAGGACTTCGGCCACCTTGTTGAGCACCGCGTACGAGTCGGGGAGCAGGGTGGCGAGCGAGGCCTCGAAGGTCACCCCCTGCAGCGTGATGCTCTTCCGCGTCGGCGTGAAGAGGAGCGTGCATCCCACGGCATCCACCGGCGTGCCGCGCGCCGTGTGGGGGCACCGATCCTTGTCGTCGGTCACGCCGTCGCCGTCCGAGTCCACCGGGCAGCCGGTGGCGTCGACCTTGATGCCGGGCGGAGTGGCCGGGCACTTGTCGTCGGCGTCCGCCACGCCATCGGCGTCGGCATCGATCGAGCAGCCTTTCGCGTCCACCTTGGTGCCGGGCGTGGTGTTCGGGCAGGTGTCGCGGTAGTCGGGTACGCCGTCGGCGTCCGTGTCCACGGGGCACCCCGTGGGAGTGACCTTGGCGCTGGGCGGCGTGTCGGGGCACTGGTCGACGTAGTCGGCCACCCCGTCGGCATCGGCGTCAAGCGGGCAGCCGGCGGCGTCGACCTTCACTCCGGCGGGGGTAGCCGGGCACTTGTCGAGGTAATCGGCGACGCCGTCCGTGTCGGTGTCGAGCGGGCAACCGGCCCCATCCACCTTGGCCGCCGCGGGGGTGTTGGGGCACTTGTCGAGATAGTCCGCCACGCCGTCGCGATCGGCGTCGAGGGGACAGCCGTTGGCATCCACCTTGATCTTGCGCGGGGTGAGATCACAGCGATCCACCCTGTCGTCCACGCCGTCGCCATCGGTATCGCGACCGCCGCCGGCGCGCACGGTGAGTCCGGCTTCGAGACCGAAGCTCACCTCCATGCCGCGCGCCGCAATGCCGAGGCGTTGCTCCGGATAGAAGATGAAGCCGCCGAGCGCGTCGACGCGCAGGCCCACGCGGCGCGAGAAGCGCCAGTCCACCCCCGCCACCAGGCGAGCGCCCACGTCCCACACCGCCGTCTCGGTCCGGCTCACGGGGACGCCGAGAAATGCGTAGCTCCCGTTGATCCCCGCGAAGTGATGCCGATGCACCAGGTAGCCGCCGCCGCCGTGCACATCCACGCGCTCCGACAGGGCGCCGTGCGCGGTGAGCATGCCGGAGGTCGAGTAGCTCAGTTCCTTTGCGTTGCCGTTGGTGCGGGCGCCCGTGAACTCGAGCGCCAGGTTGTCCGTGAGGAAGAGGCCGAGTCGCCCACCGATGCCGCTCTGGCCGGGGGTGCTCCACGGCATCCCGCGGTCGAAGCGTTCGTTCTTGCCGAAGAAGGAGAACTCGACGGTGCCCGACGCCTGCGCCTGAGCGGCGGCGGTGTGCACGGCGACTGCCACGCCCAAGAGTGCCGCGCGTAGAACCCAAGGCCCGATCGCTCGCATGCTCCGCCTGCTCCTTGCCGAGCCACGCCGGTGGGTGCGACAACCGCCCGCCGATGGTGCGGTCGCCCGGCGCCAGCGGCTCACCTGACGCGACTGCGAAGGTACCGGCGCCTGGGCCCGTGGAGTGGTTCGTCACCGAATGGTGACGAAGTCGGTTCGACGGTGCTCGAGGTACTCCGCCAACCCATCCAGCACCCGCTCCAGCCCCCAGAAGAAGCTGTCATCGATCGTGCGCGGCTTTCCCGCCTTGGCCGGCAGCGACCCACCCGTCGCCAACCCACCAGATGCCGACGTGAGAATCGCCGACAGTACCGGATAGCGCGGATCCCCGATCGCGCGCCCCAGGTCGGCGCCCACCGCCGCGGCCCACTCTTCGTCGGGGATGCCGCGCGCGCGTGACCGCGCAAGCGAGATCGCCGTGTCGGAACTGCCGTGGACGTAGCCGTGCACGACGCTCAGCATGTCCATCATGTCCTCCGGGGTGAGGCCGAGCCCCACCAAGCAGGTGAGCAGCGCCTCGTGCCAGCTCAGCCAGTTGGGTCCGTGCGGCGCCGCTACAAACGGCAACTCGGCCAGCCACGGGCGCGAACAGAGCATCGCGCGCTTGGCGTGGGCCCAGTGCCTCACCTGCCGACGCCAGCCGATGCCGGACGCGCGCGGGGCCGGGGGCAGACCCATGGCGGCGTCCACGCACGCGTCAATGAGCGCTTCCTTGTTGGGGAAGTAGCGGTAGAGCGCCATGGTGGTGAAGCCGAGCGCGCTGGCGACGGCGTGCATGGTGAGAGCGACGAGGCCGTCGGCGTCGGCGATGCCCATGGCAGCCCGCACGACGTCGTCGCGGTCCATGGTGGGCTTGGGGCCGCGGGTGGGGCGCGCCTGGGCGGCCCAGAGGAATTCGCTGCGCATGCGCAACTCGGCGCCCGCGCCGGAGGCCGCCGCGTCGCTCGCGGATTCTCCCGTGCGCGGCGGTGCCGGCTTGGGAGACGCCGCCGGGCGCTTCGACTTGCTGGACTTGGGTTTCATGCGATTCCTTGGGCTGACCCTTGCGTTCCCGGAAACTGTGTATATCGTACACTCAATCAGTGTACGACATAAACATATCTACTTCCGAGGAGCAAGACAATGACCAGCCCCATCGCCCGCTCGTTCAGCCCCGCCCGCACCGCTCGGCCCGGCGTCGGCGCCCTCGTGCGCCTCGCCGTCATGACCGCCCTCGTGGCTGGCGCCTCGACCGAGTCCCGCGCGCAGGCCGCGCCCGACAGCGCGAGTCGCTTCCAGTTCGTGGTGTCGTCGGGCGCGCTCGTGCCCACCGGGGTCCAGCGCGACGCGATCGCGCGCGCGGAGATGACCACCGCACAGCTCTCGTACCTGGTGCTCCCCAACCTGGCGGTCACGAGCAGCCTCGGCTGGTCGCGGAGCCGCGACCTGGTGTCGGCCGGCCAGCCCACCCTCGACGTGTTCACGTATGACGCGGGCGCCGAGCTGCGCGGCCGTGGCTGGACGGACGGCGAGCGGTGGAGCTTCGCGCCCTTCGTGGGTGCCGGTGCGGGCGCGCGGAGCTACAGCTACCGCAGCCAGTCCACCGAGAGCACGCACAACCTGGCCGGCTACGCGAGCGTGGGCGGCGAGGTAGGCTACGCCCGCGTGCGGCTTCGCCTCGAGGGCCGCGACTACGTGACCGGCTTCAAGGCGCTCGGCGGCGTGGGCGCGAGCGGCACGCGCAACGACCTCGCGCTCA
>JANLSF010000113.1:0-6958 GCA_031362285.1 Gemmatimonadota bacterium
GGTCTAGGCCGCCGGTGGACCGCCTCCACGTGCTCGTCGCCGAAGACGAGCCGCACATCGCCCGCCTGATCGCCCTCAAGCTCGAGATGGGACCGTTCCGGGTCACGCGCGTCGGCGATGGCGCCTCCGCGCTCGAGGCGCTGGCCGCCCACGACGACGTGGCGTTGCTGATCCTCGACCTCATGATGCCGGGGCTCGGCGGACTCGAGGTGCTGGCCCACCTGCGCGCCGATCCCGCGCGACGCACCCTGCCCTGCATCGTGCTCACCGCCACCGGGCACGACGCTGCGCACCGCCGGGCGCTCGACCTGGGCGCCAACGAGTTCCTCACCAAGCCGTTCAGCCCGAAGAAGCTGCTCGCGCACGCGCTCGCGCTCACCGGTGTCGGCGCCGCGCCCGACGCCGACCCCTGAGCCGGGTCGTTACGTTTCGCCGATGACTGCCTGGTCCGTGATTCTCGCCGGTGGCACCGGCTCGCGCTTCTGGCCGGTGAGCTCGCCCGAGCGCCCGAAGCAGCTGCTGCCGCTGGTGGACGCGCATCCGATGCTGCACAACACGATCGACCGGATGGCGGCGCTGGCGCCGCCGGACCACACGCTCGTGCTCACGAATGCGGGACTCGTGGCCGCCGTCCGCGCCATGGCACCCCAGCTGCCGGCGGCGAACGTGATCGCCGAACCGCGACCGGCCGGCACGGCGGCGGCCCTCGCGTGGGCCGCGCACCTCGTGGCGCGCACCGCGGGACGCGACGCGCTGCTGTACTGCGTGCACGCGGACTGGGCGATCGGCGACGTGGCGCGCTACCAGGCGGCGCTGCGCGAGGCGGCGGACGTGGCGCGGCGCGAGCACGCCCTCGTGACGATCGGCATCGTCCCGTCACGCCCCGATCCCGGCTTCGGCTACATCCAGCCCGCGGCGGGGCCCGCCACCGGAGCGCGACGCGTGGCGCGATTCGTCGAGAAGCCCTCGCGCGAGGTGGCCGTGGAGTTCGTGGCCAAGGGGTTCCTCTGGAACTCGGGCATCTTCGTGTGGGAGGCCGGGGTCTTCCTCGATGAACTCACGCGGCACTGTCCCGAAGTGGCCCCCGCGCTGGCCGCCCACCCCGACGATGCTGCGGCCTTCTTCGCCGCCGTCGCGAAGCCGGTGGCCGTCGACGTGGGCGTGCTCGAGCGCAGCGAGCGCGTGTTCGTGGTCGCCGGCGAGTTCGGGTGGGACGACGTGGGCACCTGGGCGGCGCTGCACCGCGTGCGCGCGCACGACGCGCAGGGGAACGCCACGAGCGGCACGGTGCACACCGTCGACGCGCATGGCAACGTGGTGCACAGCGACCGCGGCACCGTGGTGCTCTACGGCGTGGACGACCTCGTGGTGGTCACCCGGGCGGGCCTCACGCTCGTCACGACGCGCGACCAGTCGGCCGACCTCAAGACGCTGCTCGACGCGTTGCCGGCCTCGGTGCGGGAGCTGCGGACCCGGCCCGAGGGCGGCGCCTGAACATGCTCGTCCTGCATGACGACACCCGCGCCCGGACGTTCGAGCCGTTCGCGCTGACGCGCCCGCTGGGCGAGGTGCGCGCGGGCGCCGAACTGCTGCGGCGCCGATGGGAGATCGCCCTCGGGCTTCGCTGCTCCGGCTTCGTGGGCGCGGCGCACCTCGCCGACTTCCACGAGCCGTGGGCGCCGTCGGCCGCGACCGGCGTGCTCGCCGCCGGCACGATCGTGGCCCATGCGCGGTTTGCCGTGGGGCTCGAGGCACTTGCGCCGGACGGCGACCTGTGGATCTGCGGCGATGACGTCGCGGCGGTGCGGCTCCATGCGCCGGTGCCCGTCGCGCACCTCGCCGACGGGAGCGTGGCCCTCGCCTCGCTCGCACCGCCGCACGCCGCCGTCACGCCGGTCGCGGGGCGGTGGCTCGAGCAGGTGTGGGACCTCATCGGCCACCTGGGCGAGATGCTCGCCGAGGACATTCCGCTCCTGGCGAGCGACCTCATGGTGGGCGGCCCGCCGGCCCACGCCACCGTGATCGGCCAGCACGCGGTGTATGTCGAGGGCGGTGCCCACGTGGAGCCGCACACCGTGCTCGACGTGAGCGCCGGTCCGATCCTCCTGCGCAAGGGTGCCACGGTCCAGGCGTTCACGCGGCTCGTCGGTCCGGCCGTGGTGGGCCAGGGCTCGAGTGTCGCGGGCGACCGCATCGCCTGCGTGAGCATCGGTGACGTCTGCAAGATCCACGGCGAAGTGAACACCGTGATCGTGCTCGGGCACTCCAACAAGGGGCACGACGGCTTCGTCGGCCACTCGGTACTCGGACGCTGGGTGAACCTTGGCGCCGGCACCATCACGAGCAACCTCAAGAACACGTACGGGAGCGTGGCGCTCTGGACTCCCGACGGCATCCGCGACAGCGGCCTGCAGTTCCTCGGCACGATGTTCGGCGATCACGTGAAGACGGGGATCGGCTTGCGGTTGACCACCGGTTGCGTGATCGGCGCCGGCGCCAACGTGTTCGACGCGATGGCGCCCAAGGTCGTGGCGCCCTTCGCGTGGGGCACGGGCGCGCCGTACGGCACCTACGACCTGGACAAGTTCATGGAGGTGGCACGGCGCATGATGGGGCGCCGCCACGTGGACCTGACCGAGGTGGCGCGTCGGCAACTCGCCGCCGCGTACGCCCGCGCCGCCAGCCCCGAGGTCGCCGCGCGGTGGCGAGTCACGCGCTGACCGCGCCCGGAGCCGGCGCCCGGTGAAGGTCTGGGTCCTCGCCAGCGGCAGCACGGCCAATGCGCTGGTGATCGAGGCGGCGGGCGAGCGCCTGCTGGTGGACTGCGGCCTCGGGCCCCGCATCCTCGCGGGCAAGCTGCGCGCCCTCGGGATCGCACCCGAGTCGGTGTCGGGGGTGGCCATCACGCATGAGCACTCCGACCACGTGCACGGCCTCAAGAAGGCGTGCGACAAGTGGCGCTGGCCCGTGCTGACGAGTGCCGGCACGCACGCGGCGCTGGGCGCCAAGGGGGTCCGCGGCAGTGCCGGCGGCGGCGCGCGGCGCATCGTGCTGTTGCACGCCGAACCCGTGGTGCACGAGGCATTCGAGGTGATGGGCGTGAAGATCGCCCACGATGCGGCCGAGCCGATGGCGATGGTGGTGACGTGCCGGTCGAGCGGCGCCCGCGTGGCCGTGGCCACCGACATCGGCGAGATCTCCCCCACGCTGCTCGCGGCGTTCGAGAACGTCGACGCGCTGGTCATGGAGTCGAACCATGACCTCGCCATGCTGGCGAGCGGGCCGTACCCGCCGTACCTCAAGCAGCGCATCGCCGCGCGCACGGGGCACTTGTCGAATGCCGACTGCGGCGCGGCGCTCGAAGCGCTCGCCCACAAGGGGCTGGGCCACATCGTGCTCGCGCACTTGAGCGAAGTGAACAACACCCCGGAAGTGGCGCGCTCGAGCGCGGGCATGGCGCTTCGGCGCGCGGGGTGGCGCGGCAAGCTCGCCGTGGCGGCGCCCGACGGGCTGGCGACGGGCTTCGAAGTCGGCTCGACGGCGGCGGCGGCGCGGCAGCTCGGCCTGGCGATCTGAACGGTGGCCTGGGCGGTTCAGGCGGCGAAACCGAGGCTCGCGGCGATCGTAGAGTGCTGCATGCGCATCGTCCTCGCCGTCACCCTTCTCGCTGCCCCGGCGTCCCGGGCAGCGGCGCAAACGCTCGCACTCCCCGCGTCCGTGGCGTCCGATTCGGTCGCGCTGCACCGCGCGATGCCGGCCTTCGCGCAGGCGGTGCTCACGGCGTGGCGCCATGAGGACGCCGACACCGAGCTGAACACGCGCTTCCGGCTGCAGATGGTCGCCCGGCGCGACCGCGAAGCGCTGGTGACACTCACCGCGCTGCGCACGCTGCGGACGTCGCGCGACCCGGTCTTCGCGCGGATCGAGTACGCACAGTACGAGTTGTTCGCGCGCGCCCGGGCGGCCGGCGCCGATCGTCCGGGCGCGCGCGCGCGCATCGTGGCGGCGCAGTATGCGGCACTCGAACGACCGGTCAGGAGCCTGGCCGCGCTCCGCATCGCGAGTTCGTTCCAATTCTCGATGCCGGCGGCCGAGGATGGGCTGCAGCGTGCGTTGGCGCCGGTGCGCGCGGGGACGCCCCTGTCGCTTGATCAGGCGGTTGCGCTCTGTCGCGCCTACCACGTGCGACTGGTGTACGGCACGCTGCTGCCGGTGATGGAACCGGTGTTGCGGTCGGCCGAGGCGGCACGCTACCTCGTGGACAGCGGCGTGCGGGTCCCGTTGCGCGACGGCAACGTCCTCTCGGCGGTCGTGGTGCGTCCACGCCGCCCGGGCGGCCCCCAACCCGTCGTGCTCGAGTTCACCATCTATGCGGGCGAGCAGAACCGCGCGGTGGCGCTCGAAGCGGCGGCGCATGGCTTCGTGGGGGTGGTGGCCACGACGCGCGGCAAGCGCGACAGCCGCGGGCCCATCGTCCCCTTCGAGCCCGATGCCGATGATGCCCGTGACCTGATCGACTGGGTGGGTCGCCAGCCGTGGAGCTCCGGCTCCGTCGGCATGATCGGCGGCTCCTACTCGGGGTTCACGCAATGGGCCGCGACGAAGCACATGCCGGCGGCCCTCAAGACCATCGTGCCGACGGCGGCCGTCATGCCGGGGCTGGACTCGCCGCGCGAGCATGGCATCTTCGCCAACTTCCAGTACCCGTGGACGCGCTACGTGGGCAACACGCCGCTGCTGGACGGTGCGGCGTACAACGATCGCCGCCGCTGGCAGGCGCTCGACAGCACCTGGTTCGCGCGCGGCTCGGCGTATCGCGCGCTGGACGAGATCGATGGCGCACCGAACCCGATGTTCCGGCGCTGGCTCGACCACCCGGCCTATGATGCCTACTGGCAGGCGATGGTGCCGCAGGGCGTCGCCTACGCGGCCATCACGATCCCGGTGCTCACGATCACCGGCTACTTCGACGGCGCACAGCTCGGGGCGCTGGCCTATCGGCGCCAGCATCTCGCGGCGCTTCCGGCCGCCCCTCACGTGCTGCTCATCGGGCCGTGGGACCACTTCGGCGCGCAGCGACGGCCGTCGCCGGTGCTGGGTAGCCACGTGCTCGACTCCGTGGCCCGCGTCGACGTCATCGGGCTCGTCTACGACTGGATGACCCACGTGCTGCGCGGCGGGCCGCGTCCGGCGCTGCTGCACGACCGGGTGAACTTCGAGGTGATGGGGGCCAACCGGTGGGTGCACGTCCCATCGCTCGGCGCGATCGCGACCGACACGCTCCGCCTTGCCTTGGGCGGCGGCACGGCGCCGAACAACGGAATGCGGATGGGCGCGGCCACCGACACGGGAGTGATCGGCACCATCGAGGTCGACTTCCGTGACCGCACGCGGGAGAGCAACACCTTCATCGAGACAAGCGCCGACAGCGCGCTCGACCTGACGCACGCGATGGCCTTCACCGGGCCCGCCCTCACGACCGCGACGACCATGAGCGGCGCCTTCTCGGCCGAGTTGCACGCGGCGGTGAGCGGTCGCGACGTGGACCTTGCCGTGGAGCTCTACGAGCAGAGTGCCGACGGCCGCTACCTGCCGCTGTCCTACACCATGGGCCGCGCGAGCTTCATGCGCGACCCGACGCGACGCCGGCTCCTCGTTCCCGGCGAGGTCGAGCGGCTCCCGCTTCCTCCCGCGCGCATCATCGCCCGCGTGCTGCCCGCCGGCAGCCGCCTGATCGTGGTGGTGCGCATCCAGAAGGGCTCGGCCATGCAGTTGAACTACGGCAGCGGCAAGGACCCCAGCGACGAAACCATCGCCGATGCCACGGCACCGCTCCGCGTGACGCTCCACGGCGGGTCGGAGGTCCGCATTCCGGTGCGCCCGTAGCGCCCCCCGCTCTCGCGCCAGGGGCCGGCCGGTGACACATTTGGGTGATGCGCACCCATTGCACGCTCGCCCTGCTCACGCTCCTCGCGGCCAGTGTTCCCGCCGCCGCCCAGGACGCCGCCACGCGCCCGACCAACGACCTGCCCAACCCGTTCCGCACGGTTGAGGGGTGGGCCAAGCTCCCGGACGGCCTCGCCTGGGGCTCGCTCAGCGCGGTGGACCTCGACAAGGACGGCACCAGCATCTGGGTGGCCGAGCGCTGCGGCAAGAACAGCTGCCTCGACTCGCCGCGGAACCCGATCATGAAGTTCGACGCCACGGGCAAGATGGTGACGAGCTTCGGCGCGGGGATGTTCATCTTCCCGCACGGCATTCACGTCGATCGTGACGGCAACGTCTGGGTGACCGACGGGCAGGACAATGCGCCGCGGCGCGCCCGCGGCGACACGACCTCGCCGATGCCCGCTGCGCCCGCGAAGAAGATCGGGCACCAGGTGTTCAAGTTCAGCCCGGCGGGCAAGCTGCTGCTGACGCTGGGCACCGCCGGGGGAGCCAAGGCCCCGGGCTACCTGTACCAGCCGAACGACGTGCTCGTGGCCCCCGACGGCTCGATCTTCGTGGCCGAAGGACATGACGACGTGCTGGCCCGCATCCTCGTGTTCAACAAGGACGGCAGCTTCCGGCGCGCATGGGGGCAACACGGCGCCGGCCCCGAGGATTTCGACCAGCCGCACGGGCTCGCCATGGACTCGAAGGGGCGGCTCTTCATCGGCGACCGGAGCAACAACCGCGTCAAGATCTACTCGCAGGACGGCAAGCTGCTCGACACCTGGTACCAGTTCTCGCGGCCGAGCGGCGTGTGGATCGACGCCAACGACATGCTCTACGTGGCCGACTCGGAGTCGGGGTGGGTGGAGCCGAAGCGCCCGAACTGGACGCGCGGCATCCGCATCGGGTCCGCGAAGGACGGCGTGGTGAAGTGGCTGATTCCCGACCCGGCCATGGTCCGGCCGCCGAACGTCACCAGTTCGGCGGAGGGGGTCGCGGTGGACGCGAAGGGCAACATCTACGG
>JANLSF010000208.1:0-4500 GCA_031362285.1 Gemmatimonadota bacterium
CGCACGCTGCGCATCGCCGCCACGGGCGCCGCGCTCACTGAACTCAGGGCCCTGCTCGGTCAGGAACGGGTCCGACTTGTCCGCGGGAGCTGATCATGGGAACTGCGATCGCACTGGAATTCGAGAAGCCGATTGCCGAGCTCGAGAAGCAGATCGACGAGCTCAAGCGGGTGGCCGGTGAGCGCCAGATCGCCATGGATGGCGAGATCGAGCCGCTCAATCGCCGGTTGGACGAGCTGCGGGCCGAGATCTATCGCAATCTCACGCCGCACCAGCGCGTGCAGGTGGCCCGCCACCCGCGGCGCCCCTTCACCGCCGATTACATCCGCCTCTGCTTCACCGACTTCATCGAGTTGCACGGCGACCGCCTCTATCGCGAGGATGCCGCGATCATGGCCGGCTGGGCGCGCCTCGACGGCGAGACGGTGATGATCATGGGGCACCAGCGCGGACGCGACACCAAGGAGAGCATCAGGCGCAACTTCGGGATGCCCCACCCCGAGGGCTACCGCAAGGCGCTCCGCCTGATGAAGCTCGCCGAGAAGTTCCACGTCCCGGTGCTCACCTTCATCGACACGCAGGGCGCCTGGGCCGGCATCGGCGCCGAGGAGCGCGGGCAGTCCGAGGCCATCGCCCGCAACCTGTTCGAGATGAGCAAGCTCGAGGTGCCGATCATCGCCACCGTCATCGGCGAGGGTGGCTCCGGCGGCGCCCTGGCCCTCGGCGTGGCCGACCGCGTGCTCATGTTCGACAACTCCGTGTACTCGGTCATCAGCCCCGAGGGGTGCGCCGCCATCCTCTGGAAGGACGGCAAGAGCCCCGAGATGCGCGCCAAGGCCGCCGAGTCGCTGCGGATCACGGCGCGCGACCTCCTCGACCTCAAGATCATCGATGACATCGTGCCCGAGCCGCTGGGTGGCGCCCACGCCGACAACGAGACCACCGCGCGCAACCTGCACGACGCACTGGTCCGTCACCTCGACGACCTGCGCCGCCTGAAGCCCGACAAGCTCGTCCGCCGGCGGCGCGAGAAGTTCCTCCGGATGGGGGCGATCGCGGAGTGACCCTCCCGATCTATCCGGGCGACCCGGACGTCGAGGAGCCCCGAGCGGCGCCGCCCTTCCTCGTGGAGGTGGCGTTCAAGGGCAACCGGCGGGCCTTCTATCGCTGCGACCTCGACACCCCGCCGCCGCTCTCCGCCGCGGTCATCGTCGAGGTGGACCGCGGCGAGGATCTCGCGCGCGTGCATGCCGTCGGCGCGCGCGCGCTTCAGCGCAGCGCGGGCGTCCCGCATGGCGTCGGGGACACGATGCCCGCCGAGCGCGTCGTGCGCCTCGCCACCCCCGCCGAGGTCGCCCGCGAGCGCGCCCTCCGCGTGGACGACGAGCAGGCGCGCCGCACCGCCATGGAGAAGGTGCGGGCCGCCAAGCTCGACCTCAAGCTCTCCGACGCCGAATGGCAGTTCGACCGGAAGAAGCTGACCTTCTACTTCACCGCCGAGAAGCGCATCGATTTCCGCTCCCTCGTGCGCGACCTCGCGGCCCTCTTCCGGGCCCGCATCGAGCTCAAGCAGTACGGCGTGCGCGACGAGGCCAAGCGGCTCTCCGGCATCGGCCGCTGCGGCCGCGAGTACTGTTCCGCCGCCTGGCTCCCCGAGCTGCGCCCCGTGAACCTGGGCGTTGCCAAGGAGCAGAAGCTCTCGCTCAACCCGTCGCAGATCTCGGGCGCCTGCGGGCGCCTCATGTGCTGCCTGCGTTACGAGCACGACTTCTACGTGGCCGCCCGCAAGCGGTTCCCCAAGGAGGGGAGGATCCTCGTCCTCGATCGCGGGGAGGAGAAGGTCGTGGCCCTCGACATCTTCCGCGATCGCGTCACCCTCCGGAACCCCGAGGGGGAGCAGCGCATCGTGGAGCTGGCCGAGGTGCTCGCCGCCGCCCCGGTCGCTCCGGACACGCTGCCGCGCCCGCTCACCGTCGAGGACGACGACCAGGCGGAGGGCACCGGCTTGCCTGGTGAGCCGGGCGCCGCCACGCGCCCCGACGTCGAGGAGCCGACCCGTCAAGGCGCGCGACCGGAGACCCGCGCAGGGGCTCGCCCCGTACGGCCGCCGCGTGAGCCACGAGCGGCCAGGGTCCCACGCCCGCCCCGCACGGAGCTGGCCGCTCCGGCGGTCGACCAGCCCCCTTCGGCACCGTCGGCGGCCGCCACGACCTCCAGCGCGCGCCCGAGCGAATCCGCCACCGGTGAGCAGATCGACGACGCGAGCGAACGCATCGCGCCAGACGACGCCCTGACGGCGAGAGATGACGCCGGGCTTGCCGGCGCCGACAGCGGCACGAGCACTGTCAGCCGTACGGATGGCGCCGAACCCGACGACGACGCAGACTCCACCGACGCGCCCCGCCGCCGGCGGCGAGGTCGCCGCGGGGGCCGTCGTGGCCGGACGGGCCTGCCTGGCCCGGCCGCCCCGGGCGGCGAAGCCGACGGCGCTGGCCCCTCCTCAGCCTGAACCCGCACGTGCCCCGCTTCTACCTCACCACCGCCATCGACTACGCCAACGGCGACCCGCACCTCGGGCACGCCTTCGAGAAGATCGGCGCCGATGCCATTGCCCGGTATCACCGCCTGGCCGGCTTCGACGTGCACCTGTGCATCGGCATGGATGAGCACGGCCAGAAGGTCGCGCAGACCGCGGCCGCGCAGGGCATCGAGCCCCAGGCCTTCGTCGACGGCGTCGCGCAGACCTTCCGCGACACCTGGGACCGCCTCGGCATCTCGTACGACCAGTTCATGCGCACCACCGACTCGGCCCACACGTCCGGCGTCCGTGCCCTCGTCAAGCGCATTGCCGAGACGTCGCCCGATGACTTCTACGAGAAGGCGTACGAGGGGTGGTACTGCGTGGGGTGCGAGCTGTTCAAGCGCGACGACGAGATCGTCGACGCGCACTGCGTGCTCCACCCGACGCGCACCCTCGAATGGACGAAGGAGCGCAACTTCTTCTTCCGCCTCAGCAAGTACCAGGGCTTCCTCGAGCGGCTCCTGGCCGAGCGCCCCGACTTCCTCCAGCCCGAGTCGCGCCGCAACGAAATTCTCGGGCTCATCGCGCAGGGGCTGGAGGACATCTCGATCTCGCGGGCGCGGCTGAGCTGGGCGATCCCCTTCCCGCTCCCCACCTCCGACGGGTCGGCCCAGGGCACCTGGGTCTGGTTCGACGCCCTCCCCAACTACCTCACCGCCACCGGCTATCCCGCCAAGGGGTTCCTCGACCGCTGGCCGGCCCAACTGCACGTGGTCGGCAAGGACATCACCCGGCTCCACGCCGTGGTCTGGCCCGCGATGCTGCAGGCGGCCGAGCTGCCGTTGCCCGAACGCGTGTGGGCCCACGGCTTCGTGCAGTTGGGGGGAGAGCGGTTCTCCAAGTCGGCGGGGGTCAAGCTCGACCTGGGCGAAGCCATCGACCGCCACGGCGTGGACGCGTTCCGCTACTTCCTCCTCCGCGAAGTGCCGTTTGACGCCGACGGCAACTTCTCCTTCGAGCGGTTCGACGACCGGTTCATTGCCGACCTGGCGAACGCCTTCGGCAACCTCGCCAGCCGCGTCATCGCCATGATCGAGCGCTACCGGGGCGGGCTCGTCCCGACTGCCCCAGCCACCTCCCTCGACGTCGACGACGCCGCCTCCGTGGCGGCCTATCACGCCGCCATGGACGGGAGCCGGGGCTACCTGCTCCACGAGGGGCTCCAGCACGTGTGGGCCTGCGTGCAGCGCGGCAACGAGTACGTGGACCGCCGTGCCCCCTGGAAGCAGGCCAGGGACCCCGCCGAGGCGGCCGCCCTCGACGAGACGTTGGGGGCCCTGGCCCGGCAGCTCGCCCGGCTCGCCGTGCTCGTCTGTCCGGTCATGCCGGGCAAGGCGGCGGAACTCTGGAACCAGCTTGGGGGTCCACTAACAGTGGACCGGCAGCGCTTTTCCGGCCTCGCTCAGCTCGACCCGGCTGGTTGGCGCGTCACCAAGGGTGCGCCGATGTTCCCCAAGCCGATCCCCTGACCGGACTGCCCCAATGCGCCGTCGACTCGCCCTCCGCCGCCTCCTTGCCGCCGCCGTCCTTGTGGTGGGCACCACGGAGCTGTTGGCCTGTGCGCGGGCCACGCCGGCCATCCCCGACGACGTGGGCGCCATCATGATCTTCGTCGACAACCACAGTTGGGACGAGATGAACATCTTCGTCCTGCGCGGCGACTCGAAGGAGCGCATTGGCCGGGTGCCGGCCGCCGGCCGGGCGCAATTCCCGCTCGACCGCTACGTGAAGTCCGACGCCGGACAACTGCGCGTCGACCTGATCGATGGCGTGTCCACGCGCTATCGGCATCGCAGGGAATCGCTGTCGCCGATCGTCGATCTGATCGCCACGCAGTTCGCCGACACACCGGGCAACTACCTCGCGTTTTTCAGCAGCTTCGATTACCTGCGCGATGTGGTGGCGCTGCTGCGCGAGCG
>JANLSF010000234.1:0-2191 GCA_031362285.1 Gemmatimonadota bacterium
GTGCAGGTCGACGCCTTCCCCGACACGACCTTCCTTGGCAAGGTCGTGAAGATCTCCAACAGCTCGGTGAAGGCCGCTGGCGCCACCGGCAGCGCGAGCGACCAGGCGATCGACTACGAGGTCACGATCCAGCTGGTGAACGCGCCCAAGGACACGCGCCCGGACTTCTCGGCCACGGCCAAGATCATCACCGACACGCGGAAGACGGTGCTGTCGATCCCGATCATCGCGCTGACGGTGCGCGAGAACGAGGAGCTGGCCAACAAGGACACGTCGGTGGCCGTCGGCGGCAAGGCGGCGCCCACGAAGCAGGTCGGCAAGAAGGATGTCGAAGGCGTGTTCGTGGTCGGCACCGACAAGAAGGTGAGCTTCCGCCCCGTGAAGGTCGGCATCGCGGGCGAGAAGTACTTCGAGGTCGTCTCGGGGCTGAAGGACGGCGAGAAGATCGTCGGCGGCACGTACCAGGCCATCCGCGAGCTCAAGGACGGCGCCCTGATCCGCGAAGCCGCGGCCAAGGACGCCAAGAAGCCCGAGGAGAAGAAGTCGTGAGCGCCGCCGCCGACCTGAAGTCGGGGGACGCGCCGCTCGGTGCCACGGCCGAGCGGGTGGCGGTTCTCCAGCAGGCGGGGGCCGCCCCGGCCCCCGACTGGATCATCGTGACGCGCGGCATCAAGCGGAACTACGACATGGGGGGCGAGGTGGTCCGTGCCCTGCGCGGCGTGGACATCGCGGTGCGGCGCAACGAGTACGTGGCCATCATGGGCCCGTCGGGGTCGGGCAAGTCGACGCTCATGAACATGATCGGCTGCCTCGACACGCCGAGCGAGGGCGAGTACTGGCTCAATGGGCAGATGGTCTCGACGATGTCCGATGATGAACTGGCCCGGGTGCGCAATCGCGAGATCGGCTTCGTCTTCCAGACGTTCAACCTCCTGCCCCGCGCGAGCGCGCTGGCCAACGTCGAGCTGCCGCTGGTGTACGCCGGCGTGCCGGCGGCCGAGCGCCGGGCGCGCGCGACCGAGGCGCTCACCCGGGTGCAGCTGGGCGACCGCGTCCACCACAAGCCCAATGAGCTCTCCGGCGGCCAGCGCCAGCGCGTGGCGATCGCCCGCGCCCTCGTCAACCGCCCCTCGATCCTGCTGGCCGACGAGCCGACGGGCAACCTCGACTCGACGACGTCCGAGGAGATCATGCGGGTGTTCGAGGAGTTGGCGAGCCAGGGGCAGACGGTGATCATGGTGACGCACGAGCCCGACATCGCCGCGCACGCCCGGCGCGTGGTCGTGCTGAAGGACGGCATCGTCTCGAGCGACGAGCGCCAGGCCGACTTCCAGGCGCGGATCGCGCTCGGCCAGAAGGCCCACTAGGGCCGGGCCGTCGCGGGTCGCAGCGTGGGCGGGGGGCGCTGAAACCAGCGCCCCCCGTTGCCGTAGGGGGGAGCACCTCCCACGCGCCCTGCATGCCCTTCCTCGACGCCATCCGTCTCGCCCTCGCCACGATCCGCGCGCAGAAGCTCAAGAGCTTCTTCACGCTGCTGGGCGTGACCATCGGCGTGATGTTCCTGATCGCCGTCGTGTCGATCGTCGAGGGGATGGGGCGGTACATGGAGGAGGACCTCGTCGGGAAGCTCGTCTCGCTCAACACCTTCGAGCTGCGCCGCCGTCCCAACATCACGATGGGCGACATCGACGAGTCGGTGTGGGTCGGGTGGAGCAAGCGACGGCGCCTCATGGAGGACGACGTCCCCCCGGTCGCCACCGCGCTCCCCCCCGGCACGCGGTGGGCGATGACGTCCGAGGACAACCTGAAGCTCGAGTCGCGCTACTCGCGGCCGCGCACGGCCAACGTGCTGGCCGTCGATGGCGACTACTTCGCGATCAAGAAGCTCGGGGTGTCCCGCGGTCGGCTGTTCAACCAGCAGGAGATGGCCCGCGGCGACAACGTCATCATCATCGGACAGGACCTCGAGACGCGGCTCTTCCCGGGGGTGGACGCGGTGGGGCGCGAGCTCAAGATGGGCGGGTTGCCGTACACCGTCGTGGGAATCGCCGAGAAGCAGGGCTCCGCGTTCGGCGTCTCGTTCGACAACTTCGCGGTCGCGGCGTACCGCGCGCCCGTGCACCGGCTGCTCAATCGGCGGCCGCGCGTGATCGACGCGGTGATCGTCCAGAGCCCCGACAAGGTGGTGCTG
>JANLSF010000245.1:0-1883 GCA_031362285.1 Gemmatimonadota bacterium
GTCACGTCGCGCACCGGCGCCTCGAACCCGGCGCGCACCACGTAGCTCATCTGCCGCGACACATGCGCCGCCTGAAGCGACCCGGGCAACCGCACCACGCGCGTGAAGAAGCCGTGGTATCGCTTGGGCCGCCACATGCTCACGCGGTGCGTCTCCGCGTGCGACGCCACCCCGGCGGTCCACCCCTCCCGAATCGATCGCCCGGGGATCAGGCTGAACACGGCGTCGTAATGCCGCGCCTGGAGCGCTCCGCGCAGCCGCCACAACGCCCCCCACGAACCATCGTCGGTGAACACCCGCGACACCCGCGCGTCCCCCTCGAGCAGCGTCCCGTTCCTCGGCGACGCCAGCACGTCGATCTCCACCCCCGGCGCCAGCTGCGCCAGCAGGTCGAACACCGGCGTCGTCAGGATCATGTCGCCCAGCCGGTCGTGCCGCACCACCAGCACCCGCCGCACCGTGCGCGGCACGCGCGCGCTCCGCCCCACGCGGGTGCGGAACAGCAACCGGTAGGCGGAAAAGAGCGCCGCGTAGAATCGCCGCTTCAGGCTGGCCATGCGCAGTCGTGGAATGGAAGGAAGTCGACGCCGATCGCGCCGAGCGCACCCGAACGCCGGCGATCGGGCGAGCGCCGCTGGAGCGCCGCGCACACGATGGCGTAACTTGCCCCCGTCGCCCCACCCCCGACACCCTCACCCGCACTCGTGCCCCCAGCTCCCCGCCGTATCATCGTCAGCCGCACCGACCGGCTGGGCGACGTGGTCCTCACCCTCCCCCTCCTCGGGCTCCTGCGCGCGCGCTGGCCCGATGCCGAGGTGGTGGCCCTCGTGCGGCGCTATGCCCATCCGATCATGGCCGCCTCGGCGCACGTGCATCGGGTGGTCGAGTGGCCCGAGCACCACGACGCCACCGATGCCGATCGCGTCGCCCTGCTCCGTGCGCTGGGCGCCGACGCCATCCTGCACGTCTTTCCGCGGCGCGAAGTCGCCGCCGCCGCCCGCGACGCCGCCATTCCGCGGCGCATCGGCACCGCCCGCCGCTGGTTCCACTGGATCACCTGCACCGAGCGCGTGAACGTCAGTCGCAAGCGCTCCGCGCTCCACGAAGCGCAGCTCAACCTCAAGATCGCCGCCCCCCTGATCGGGTCCACCGACCTCGCGCTCGACCAGTTGGTGCCGCACATCGGCCTCACGCGCACCGCGCCGCTCGACGCGCGCTGGGCCACGCAGCTCGACCACGCGCGCACCATCGTGCTGCTGCAGCCCCTCACCGGCGGCACCGTGCCGGCCTGGCCCCTCGAGCAGTGGGCCGCCCTCGTGTCGCAGCTCGACCCGGCGCGCTTCCAGCCGTGGATCACCGGCTCCACCGCCGAGGGCGACACGCTGCGTCCCTGGCTCGCCACGCTCCCCGCACACGTGCGCGACGCCACCGGCCAGTCGCTGGCCGAGCTCCTCTCGTTCACGCAGGCCGCCGATGTCTTCGTGGGCGCAAGCACCGGCCCCCTGCACATCGCCGCCGCCCTTGGGCTTCACACCATCGGCCTCTACCCCGCCCGCGAAACGGGGCTGATCCATCGTTGGGCCCCACTCGGCGCGCACACCAGTGTGCTCATGCCTGACCGTGCGCCCGCACCCGAGGGCCCAGCATCACTCGGCATTCAAGCGATCGAAGTCAGCGCCGTGCGTGGAGCCCTGGAGTCAGTGGCCAAGCCCCCGAGGTAGGATGGTGTGTCGGCTGCGCCACCCCGGGAGCGGCGCCTCGCCGACACACCATCCTACCTCGGGGGCTTGGCCACTGCCTCCAGGGCTCCACGCACGGCGCTGACTTCGATCGCTTGAATGCCGAGTGATGCTGGGCCCTCGGGTGCGGGCGCACGGTCAGGC
>JANLSF010000267.1:0-8201 GCA_031362285.1 Gemmatimonadota bacterium
GCCGACAAGCCGCTCGGTCCGGCTCGTGCCAAGGGGACGTACGCCTTCCGCTCCCTGCTCGATGCCGGCGCCGCGCTCGCCTTCGGCAGCGACTGGACCGTGGCGCCGCCCGACGTGATGGCGGGGCTGCAGGCGGCGGTCACGCGCCGGACCATCGATGGCCAGCGGCCCGGCGGCTGGACGCCGGAGCAGAAGATCACCCTCGAGGAGGCGCTGCGCGCCTACACGCGCGGGTCCGCCTTCGCGTCGTTCCAGGAGCAGGAAGTCGGCACGCTCAAGGCCGGCATGCTCGCCGACATCGTGCTGCTCGATCGCGACATCACCAAGGTCCCGCCGGAGACGATCGGCGAGGCGAAGGTGATGGTGACCGTCCTGGGTGGCAGGGTGGTGTACGAACGGAAGGCGCCGTAGCGCGCGTCCGCGCTATTCCAGCATCCGGTCGGCGATGCGCCAGCCCACGAGGTAGCCGACGGCGGTGCCCGCCATGCTGATCAGGAACGCCGTCATGATGCCGAACGGCTCGCCGGCCGCCCAGCCAATGGCGCCCCCGATCGTGCAGCCGACGAACCCGATGAGCTTCTTCATGCGCGCAAGCTAGGACCTCGGTCCCCGGATGGCACGGCCGGGGCTGCGGCTCACGGCTTCCGCACGGGCGGCTTCTTCGGCGGCGTCACCGATGCTGCCCCCTTCGTCGGCGTGGCGACCTTCGGCACGGTGCTCGCCGCTCCCCCGGCGCACGGCTCCGTCATTCCGATCGCCGCCCACACCGCGGCCAGGGACACCGCCGCGACGTTGTCGTCGTGGTTCAGCACGTACAGCGCGCCGGTCGTCGCGCCCACGGCGCCCGGCAGCACCGCGATGCCATCCGTCATCGACACCCCCGCGACCCCGAACGACGCCAGGTGCTTGTAGCTGCCGCGCTCGAACAGGTGGAACTGGTTCCGCTTGCTCGACTGGTCGGTGGCGATCCAGTAGCCGTCGCCGGTGCCGCACGACACGAGCGCGAGTCCCTCCGGCTGGCCGTGGAAGTGCTTCTGGCCGAAGTCCGACACGAACCCGCCTGCGGTCGTGTACACGTTCAGGTCGCGCACCTGTTCGTCGGCGATCAGCAGTTCCTCCGCATTCGGATCCACGGCGATCGATTCCACCGATCGCAGCAGCCCGCCCTTGAGCGTGTCGCCGAACGCGCGCACGAACGCCACCGTGAGACCGGTGGCCGTGCGCGTCAGCGCGAACTGCTTGATGCGGCGGCGGAACACCGCCGCATGCTCCTCGGGATACGGGCTCAGGTCCTGGTTGTCCGTCACCCACAGGTCGGCCGTCGTCGCCGTGCGCGGCCGCACGGCCAGCCCGACCGGCTTGATGAGCAGCGTGTCGGCATAGAAGCCGAGCGGCTTGAAGGAGGGCAACAGGAAGGCGTGCAATCGCTGGTTCTCGCGCTCGACCACGATCGCCACGTCACCCCACACGGCCACGCCGTTGGGTCGTCCCAGCTGGCCGAGCTTGAGCCCCTCCGTCCCCACGGTGCGCACCATCTTGCCCGACACGCCGTCGATCACCACGAGGGCGTTCCCGAGCTTCGCGGTGGTAATGACGAGCACCTGGCCGTTGGCGCCGCGCCACACCGCGGGAGAGTCGAGCGCCTTGCCCTTGAGCGCCGGCGACATCCACACCGGCGACACGACGCGGAGCGCGTCGCCCTTGGGACGCTTGGCCGCCTTGGCCGCCTTGGCCGCCTTGGCTGCCTTGGCTGCGGTCGGCGCGACTGGCGCGACCTGCGCGCCGAGCCACGCGCTCCAGGTCGGTGCCAGCAGGCTCGCCACGAGCATCACCGCAACGCCACCGTGTCGCATGCGGACCACTACCGCCCCCGTTGCTGGTCAAGCACGTCCACCATTGCCTTCGCGAACATCGGCAGATCCTTGGGCACCCGGCTCGAGACGAGGTGTCCATCCACGACCACCGGCTCGTCCACCCACGTCGCGCCGGCGTTGATCACGTCGTCCCGGATTCCGACCGTGCTGGTCAGCCGGCGTCCGCGCACGATGCCCGCCGAGATGAGAATCCACGGCCCGTGGCAGATCGTGGCCACCAGGCGACCGGCTTCGTGCACGCCGCGTACGAGCGCGAGTACCGCGGGGTCGCGCCGCAGCTTGTCGGGCGCCCAACCGCCCGGGGCGAGCACTCCGGCCAGCGTGTCGGCGTGGAACTCGCGCACATGGCCATCCATGACGGCGGGGTAGCCGTGCTTCCCCCGATAGCTCGCCTCGCCCATCCCGGCGAGGGGGGCGTCATACCCGGCCTCCTCGAGCCGCAGCTTGGGATACCAGACCTCGAGGTCCTCGTACTCGGGGCCGCAGAGGATCAGCACCGTGCCCTTGGTCATGTCGCGCGCTCGCGGGGTGTCGGGAAGGATGGTGGGGCGCTGGACGCAGCGTCCCGGGCTGTCGCAACTTGGTGCCGCGGGACTGGACGCCGCTACTCGGCACCGCGCACGTTTCCCCGGGTCCGCCCCGGCGTCCTCGTCGCTGCCCGTCTCCTGCACGCGCCCCCACCTCACCATGAGCGTCGATCCACCCACGTCCGAGGTCGAAGCGGCGCTGCCCAGCGAAGCGGTCGCGTCGCGCCGCCTCATGGAGGTCGCCGAGCGGGAATTGCAGCGCATCCTGCTCGACATCCACGACGGCCCGGTGCAGGCGATGTACGCCGCCCTCTCGCAGGTGGACCTCGTGCGCCGCGCCCTCGACAGCGGCACCCCCGACGCGATGGCCGAGGCGGCGCAGCGGTTGCTGCGCATCCGCACCCTGCTCGAGCATGGACTGAACGAGGTGCGCACCTTCATCGGCGAGTTCCGGCCGCCGCAGTTCGGCGAGAAGGGACTCACCGAGCTCCTCGAGAGCCTCACGCTCCAGCACGAGGCCATGACCGACACGCCCGTCACGCTCGACGTGGCCGAGGCCGTGCCCGACGTGGCGCTCCCGGTGAAGATCGCGCTGTACCGCGTGATGCAGGAGGCGCTGTCCAATGCGTACCGCCACGGCGGCGCCCGGCGCGTCACGGTGCTGGTGGCGCCCGTGGGGCGGCGCCGGCTCATGGTCGAGATCACCGACGACGGCGCGGGCTTCGATCCGGACCTGCCCCTCACCGCCGATCACTTCGGGCTCGCCGGCATGCGCGACCGGGTCGAGACCATTGGCGGGACCTACCTGTTGCGCTCCTCGCCGGGTGCCGGCACCACCGTCCGGGTCGAGGTGCCCACGCAGTGACGCCGATTCGCATCCTGCTGGCCGACGACCACGCGCTCCTCCTCGAGGGGCTCCGGTCCATGCTCGACGCGGAGCCCGACCTCCGCGTCGTCGCCACCGCCACCTCGGGCGAGCAGGCGCTCGACCTCGTGCGGCGCGAGAAGCCCGACGTGGTGGTGCTCGACATCGAACTCGACGGACTGAGTGGCCTCGCCGTGTTGCAGGCGATTCGCGCCGAGGCGCTGCCGGTGCGGGTCCTCGTGTTGACCGCCTACTCCGACGGTGCCTCGGTCCGGGGCGCCCTTGAGGGGGGCGCCGATGGCTTCGCACTCAAGACCGAGCCGCCGCAGCAGACGATCGCGTCCATCCGGCAGGTGTTTCGCGGGCAGCTCGTCTTTCCGGACGCCGCCAAGCGCTGGCTCCTTGGCCGCCACGCCCCGAGCGACCCGGACAAGCTCACCGAGCGCGAGGCCGCGGTGCTCGCGCTCGTGGCCGAAGGGGTGACGAACGCCGAGATCGCGCGCCGACTCCGCGTGTCGGAGAACACGGTGAAGTTCCACCTGCAGAACCTGTACACGAAGCTCGGCGTCTCGAACCGCACCGAGGCGGCGGCGCACTACCTGCGGGACCGCGCGCACCGGCGATAGGGCCCCGGGCCCGGCCGCCGAGCCCACCGCATCCGGGTCAGCGCGCCGCCTTCGCCTTGGCCGCGTCCTGCATCCAGGTGAGCGGGATGATGAAGAGCGGCGTCAGGAACACGCCCAGCAGCGAGTTGATCCAGATCAGGGCGAGGTAGTACGCGCCCATCCCGAGACCTGCCCACAGCGTGCCAAGCGGACCGTGCGTTTCCACGCGCTGCTCCTGTATGCCTGAAGGTTCCGGGAAAAGTAGGGGAGGGCATGCCGTGTGCGCCACTGGGCTGGAATTGCACGGGAGCCGTTGCGGCGTGACCGTGCGGGCCCGAGTATCCGTGGCATGACGGTGGTGCGAACCCCTCCCGCTTCCGATCCCGTGGCCGCCGCGCTCCGTCCCGCGCTCGCCGGCGCCGGGCCGCTCGTCCTGGCTGTCTCCGGCGGGCGCGACTCCATGGCGCTGCTCGCCGCCGTGCACCGCGCTGGTCTGGCCGCGCAGGTGGCGGCCGTCGCCACCTTCGACCATGGGACCGGACCCGACGGGCGCGCGGCGGCCGCCCTTGTGGAGCGCGTCGCGACGGCGGCCGGCCTTCCGGTGGTGGTCGGCCGGGCCGACGCGCCGCTCGCGCCCACGGAAGCCGCCTGGCGGACCGCCCGACTCGCCTTCCTGCGTGACGTCGCCCAGCGCCACGCGGCACGGCTGGTGACGGCCCACACGCGAGACGACCAGCGGGAGACGGTCGCCTTCCGGATCCTCCGACGCTCGGGCCCGCGCGGATTGGCCGGCCTCGACACCGACGGCGGCCCTCTGCGCCCGTTCCTCACGCTGACGCGCGCCGACGTGGCCGCCTGGGCCGAGGCGCACGGGGTGACCTGGGCCGAGGATCCCTCGAACGCGGTTCGTCGTCACGCCCGGAATCGGCTTCGACTCGACCTCCTGCCGGCGCTGGAATCGGCACATCCCGGCTTCGGGTCGTGGCTCGACGGTCTTGGCCAGCGGTCCGCGGCCTGGCGTCGGCGCATGGACGAACTGGCTGCGGAACTCGATCGCGGCGGCACCGCAGGGGTCGGCTCCCCCGAACACGTGATTGCCGCCCACGCGGTCGCGGACTACACTCCAGACGAGTTGGCGGTGGTCTGGCCGGCCCTGCTCGCTCGGCACGGGGTCACGGTGGATTGGCGGGGAACTCAGCGGCTCTCGCGGTTTACCACTGCGCATGCCGTCGGGTCACGCCTTCCCCTCTCGGGTCACACCGAGGTGGTGCGCGTGCGCGACGGTTTTGTCGTCCGCCGAACGGCTCCGCGCGATGTGGCAGATTTGTCACTGGAACGCCCGCTGGTGCCGGGCGTTCGCTTCGACGGGTGGCGGTTCCATTCCGCAGGATCAGGAGCGGAGCCGTGGCGGGCGCGGTTGCCCGCCGGCCCGACGCTCACGCTCCGAGCCTGGACGGACGGCGACCGGCTGCGACAGGTGGGGGCCCCGCCTCGACGGGTGGCCCGGTTCCTCGCCGAGGCGGGGATTGCGGGGCCGGACCGGCGCGGCTGGCCGGTCGTGCTCGCCGACGGCGAGATTGTCTGGATTCCTGGAGTACGATGCGGACACGTTGCGGGGCCGGGAGAGCCGGCCGTGGAGTGGAGTGGTGAGCGTATTGCCGGCTGATCCGCGCCTTCTCGGGCGCCAACTCAAGCGGGTGGCGTTTGACGCGGCCACGATTGCCACGCGCGTGGCCGAGCTGGGGCGCGAGATCACGGCCGCCTATCCCGAAGGCGACCTGCTCGTCCTCGGCCTGCTCAAGGGTTCCTTCATCTTCCTGAGCGACCTCGTGCGGCAGATCGAGCGCCCGATCCACGTGGACTTCCTCGTGGCCTCGAGCTACGGCGACGCCACGGTGTCGAGCGGCGACGTGCGGCTCATCTACGACCCCGAGACGCGCCTCGACGGGAAGCACATCCTGCTGGTCGAGGACATCGTCGATTCGGGCCGCACCCTCACGCGGTTGATGGACCTGCTGGGCGAGCGGAAGCCGCGCTCGCTCGAGATCTGCACCCTGCTGCACAAGCACCTTGCCGAACACCTGCGCTACGGCGTGAAGTTCACCGGCTTCGATGCCCCCGACGAATTCCTCGTCGGGTATGGCCTCGATCACGCGGAGAACTTCCGGCACCTGCCGTACGTCGCCAGCCTGGAGTAACATCTCGTTCATGAGCGATCCGATGCCGCCCAACAACGCCAACAAGAATCCGAAGAAGACGAACTGGTCCCGGCTGTCGAAGACGATGGCCTTCTGGGTCCTCCTCATCGTCATTCCCGTCGCGTTCATCCAGTTCTCGAGCGCGCGCAGTGACCAGGCGCCGACCATCAGCTATTCGCAGTACGACCGCGAATTGCAGCGGGGCAACGTGTCCAAGGCCACGATCGTCGCCGGGACGGAAGTGCTCGGCGAGTTCGCCACGAAGGTCGCCATCGGCGGACGCGATGCGAAGAAGTTCGTCCTCCAGCTCCCCGTGTCGAACTCCGATGAGGAGCTGCGCCGGATGCGCGAGAAGGGGGTCGAGATCGACGCCAAGCGCGCCAGCACGGGGCTCGCGACGATCATCATCAACCTGCTGCCGTTCGTGCTCGTCTTCGCCGTCATCCTGTTCATGCTCCGCAACATGCAGGCGAGCGGTGCGAAGGCCTTCTCCTTCGGGAAGTCCAAGGCCAAGCTCCTCTCGGGCGACACCCCGAAGGTGACCTTTGCCGACGTGGCCGGCGCCGACGAGGCCAAGATCGAGCTGCAGGAGATCATCGAGTTCCTCAAGGATCCCGCCAAGTTCACCCGGCTCGGCGGGCGGCTCCCGAAGGGCGCGCTGCTCGTCGGGCCCCCCGGCACCGGCAAGACCCTCCTCGCCCGCGCCGTCGCCGGCGAGGCCGCGCGGCCGTTCTTCTCGATGTCGGGCTCCGACTTCGTCGAGATGTTCGTGGGCGTGGGCGCATCGCGCGTCCGCGACCTGTTCGAGCAGGGGAAGGCGCACGCCCCCTGCATCATCTTCATCGACGAGATCGACGCGGTGGGGCGCCATCGCGGCGCCGGCCTCGGCGGCGGCCACGACGAGCGCGAGCAGACGCTCAACCAGCTGCTCGTCGAGATGGACGGGTTCGAGTCGAACGAAGGGGTGATCCTCATCGCCGCCACGAACCGCCCGGACGTGCTCGACCCGGCGCTGCTGCGCCCCGGTCGCTTCGACCGGATGATCGTCGTCGATGCGCCGGACCTCCGTGGACGCGAGGGGATCCTCAAGGTCCATCTCCGCAACAAGCCGATCGCGGCCGACGTGGAGATCACGTCGCTCGCCCGCGGCACCCCCGGCATGGCCGGCGCCGACCTCGCCAACATGGTCAACGAGGGCGCGCTGCTCGCGGCCCGGCGCGGCCACGACCAGATCTTCATGGCCGACCTCGAGGAGGCCAAGGACAAGGTGATGCTCGGCGCCGAGCGCAAGTCGCTCGTGATGAAGGACGAGGAACGGCGCCTCACCGCCTACCACGAGGCCGGCCACGCGGTCTGCGCCGTGATGGTCAAGGGGAACGACCCGCTGCACAAGGTCACCATCGTGCCGCGCGGACGCGCCCTGGGCCTCGCCTTCACCCTGCCGGAAGACGACCGGGTGAGCGTGACGCGCCAGCAGATCGAGGCGCGCCTCGTCATGGCCTACGGCGGGCGCGTGGCCGAAGAGCTGATCTTCGGGCACGAGCGCGTCACCACCGGCGCCTCGAGCGACATCCAGCAGGCCACCGGGATCGCCCGCCGCTACGTCACCCAGTGGGGCCTCTCCGACTCGATCGGCCCGATCCTCGTGGGCGACAACGAGCAGGCGCTCTTCCTCGGCCGCGAGATCCAGAGCCGCCGGGAGGTGTCCGAGCAGACCGCGCAACTCGTGGACGCCGAGGTCAAGCGGGTGATCAACCACGCCTACACCCGCGCCCAGCAGGTGCTCAAGGACAACCTCACGCTGCTGCACGCGGCGGCCGCCGCGCTGCTCGAGCGGGAGACGCTCACGCGCGACGATTTCCAGGTGCTGATGCGCGGCGAGTCGTTGCCGGAGCGCCAGTCCGTCACGCAGGCGGTGCCGCCCGCGCCGCTGGCCCCGCCGCCCATCGCGGAGCCACGACGGACCAATCCGCCGCTGCTCGGCGGGCCGGAGATTGCGCCGGCCTGAGCCTCGCTTGCGCGGGGCGGCGAACTGCCCCGGCCGCAGGGACCCGTCGAGCTCGAGCCGGGAGATACGCCAGCGCCCGGCCCCCACTGTGGGGACCGGGCGCTGGGTCGTTCAGCCGTTGCCG
>JANLSF010000297.1:0-3399 GCA_031362285.1 Gemmatimonadota bacterium
AGCGTGGTCGCAAGGGTGTCCCGAGAGTGAGGCGTACGTGATGTGACCAACGCGGCTGCGACGTGCCGCTCAAGCAAGTTGGGGCGCCAACATCTGCGCGCGCCAGTCACGGCGCGTCCTCGTTGTGATAGGCAGCTACCGCAAGCGCGACCAGGTGCGCACCGCTACGCGAGCCGGGAGCGCCACGGCCAGCACCGCGCCGCATGCCCACACGCCCCCACCCAGTCGCGCGAGCATCGGCGCATCATCGAGGAGCGCACCCACGACGCTCACCCAGCCGGTCGTGAGCAGGGCCAGGCTCGCGAGCTGCGCGCCCGCAGGGAAGAGCAGGGCGGGGGTGGGCGGCGGCTCGGTGCCCGCGCGCGCACGCGAGATCCACGCCATCCCGAGGTGCGACCCGATCTTCACCATCAACCCGGCGATGAGCGTCACGAGCCAGCCCAACACGAGCGCAACGACGAGCGCGCCCCAACGCCCGAGAGTCAGCGAATCACTGACAAGCAGCGCGGCGCCAATGACGACCGCCACGGCGAGCCCCGCGAACGCCACCGCGACGTGCCAGGCGGCGGCGTCGAGCGTGCGCGTGCGTCGGCGGAACCAGCGCACGCCGAGGGCCACCGCGGCTGCGCCTCCGACCACGAGCAACGCGCCACCGGTGCGCGACCACCACCACCAGCCGCCCAGCGCCCCCGTGGTGAACAGCGTGAGTCCGGCCGTCACGAGGCCGAGGATCGCGTTCAGCCATTGGCGGTCGTCGCCGGGCGCGGAGATGAACGTCGGGATCATCCGGCTTCCCACCCCGAGCGCGGTGAGCGTGCCGAAACCGACGGCGCCAAGCATGGCGTGGGCCGCGAGCAGGGAGAGGCGGTCCACGTGCCACCAGCCGAGCGTCTCGCCGATGCGCGCGGCGCCGATGGCCATGGCGACGCCGAGCGCCGAGTGCGCGACCGAGATGAACAGCCCCACCTGGCGGCCGTGCACCGACTGTCGCCGGGCACCCAGCACGTTCCACGAAACGGCTCCCACTGCGCCGAGCACCAGCGTCCACCCGAGCGCCTGCGCCCAGCCGCGCCACGCCACGAATCCCGATACGAGCACGATCACGCCGGCCTGATGCAGCCACAGTCCCACCCAGCCCGCGCGCACGCTCTTGAGTGGGACGCCGAGTCCGCCGGGGACGAACTGGAGGAGCGCGCCCGAGATCGCGGTGGCCACGACGCCGAGCACGAGGGTGTGCACCAGCGCGAGGACGGCGGGGTCGAACACCAATCCCTGGGCCACGCGTGGCGCGACCCAGGGCAGGCCGATGGCCGCGACCGCCAGCCAGGCGAGGGAGCAGGCGAAGTGGGAGAGCGGGAGTGCGGCGGGCGGGAGCGGCGCGGCGGCGCCCGCCACGGGGAGCGGCCGCGCCCGCAGGCCGGCGGGCCCCGCAGGAGGGGGCGTGTCGGATGTGGGCATCTTGTTTGTGATGATATCGGCCGGGGGTCAGGGGGGCCATGCGGCGCGGGGAGGTGCGCCGCCGCATTGCGCTTGCTGCCGGCCGCGCCGCATACTCTCGGGGCTGGGGTCGGCTGTGTGGACCGCCTCCGTTGCGCCCGTCACCGTCCCCAACCCTGGCCTTCGCCATGCGCCCTTCACCGATCACGCGTCGCTTCCAGGCAATGCTCGTTGCCTTGGCCCTCGGGGCTGCCTCCTGCGGTGACGGCGCGGGACTCTCGCCCCTGTCGGCGCCGGCCTCGATGCGGCTCACGGTGAATGTCGCCAACACCACCATCGCGACGCTTGTGGTGGCCGTCACGGGCGTCGGCATCGCGCAGCCACTCATCTTCAACCTCATCGTCACCAACGGCTTCGCGACCGGCAGTATCGACATTCCGCCAGGCACGGCGCGGCGCGTGCTCGTGCAGGCGCTCGATGCGAACGGCACGGTGACGTTCGCGGGGGAGCGCACGCTCGATCTCCAGGCGGGGGCCAACCCGGCCATCACCATTTCGCTGATCCCCACGGCGGGGACGCTCCCGATCACCGTCACCTTCGGCAGCGTCGGGATCGTGATTGCGCCGGCCTCGATGGCGCTGGTGGTGGGCGAGGTGGTCAACGCCGTGGCCACGATCAAGGATGCCGGCGGTGCCGTCCTCGCGGGGCCTCCCGTGTGGGCATCGTCGGATCCCTCGGTGGCCACGGTGGACCCCTTCGGCAAGGTCACCGCCGTGCGCAACGGGAGCGCCGAGATCGTCGCGTCATACGCGGGGGTGGCCTCCTTCGCCAGCGTCACCGTGTCAGCCACCGGACTCGCGCTCCGCGCGGATGCCGGCGCTGACGTCGAGGCCAGCTTTGGCGAGGCGTTGACCCTCGCGCCGTCGTACACGGGCGGCGGGGGCGGAGCCGTCACGTTCAGCTGGCGCACGCTCGTGACGGGCATGGTCGCCACGCCACCGAATTCGGCCGGCGCGTTCTCCTCGCCAACCGGTACCGTGGGCACGGTCTGGCTCGAGGTCACGCCGCAGCAGGGCAACGTGGTCGGGATCGTCGACACCGTTCTCGTGCACGTGGTCGTGGACCGGACCAAGGCCGTGTGGGTGGCGCCCAACGGAACGGGCACGATCGGCACGCGTGCGGCACCGATTGGCAGCCTTGCCGTTGCGGCTGCGCGCGCCGGCACTATTGGTGGCGCCGTGTACGCCGCCAGGGGACGCTACCTCACGAACAACCTGAACGTGAGCGTGAGCCTGTATGGAGGATATGACGGCGCGACCTGGGCGCGAAGCAGCGCCGTTCCCGGTGACACGATCGCCTCGCTCACCTCCGTGGGGCTCGTGGTCTCCCGCGCCACCAACGTCGACATCGAGGGCTTCGACATCGTCGCCGCCGCCGGTCTGTCCTCTGCCGGCAGCTCGATCGGTCTCCATGTGCAGACCTCGACCGGGGTGCGCGTGCGCTTCAACACGATCCGGGCCGGACAAGGCACCGGGGGTTTTCCTGGCCTTTTTCTCTTACCCACTCCGCCGCTCCCCGCTTCGGCGAACGGCGCGAACGGGGGCGCTGGGGCGCAGAACACCACCGGGGGCCAGGGCGGGGCATTTGGCTTCGCTCCCCTGAGTCCGGTGGGCGGCACCGGCGGACTTGGCGGCTACAATAGCAGCGGCAGCTTTGGGTCGAATGGCCTCGGAGTTGGCGGAGGGTTCGGTGGGCAGCCCGGGGCCCGCTCCCTGCAGTGCTTCACTCGTGCTGCTGCTGGTGGAGCCGGGTTCAACGGTGCCAATGGCGCGAGTGGCGCGGTCGGTGCCCTGCCGAGTGCGACGTTGGACTCCCGTTTCACCGATGCCGGATTTCTGCCGCACTTCGGTGTCGGGGGATCTGCCGGCGCCGTTGGTAGCGCCGGCGGTGGTGGTGGTGGCG
>JANLSF010000311.1:0-11121 GCA_031362285.1 Gemmatimonadota bacterium
CACCGGCTACGACTCCACCGACGCCACCTGGAAGGACGCCACGCTCTACGTGATGGACGCCGACGGCCGCAACAGTCGCGCCCTCACCACGGCGCTCGACCGCACCCCGGGCGGGCTCCAGTGGTCCGAAGACGGCACGACGATCTACTTCACGGCCGAGAACGAGGGCGCGCGTCATCTGTATGCCGCCACGCTGGCCGGCGCCGTCAAGCAACTGACCTCAGGCGCGCAGGTGCTGAGCGTCACCGACATCCGCGGCGGCGTGGCCGTGGGCACGCGTTCCACGGCGAGCCTCTCCAACGACATCGTCAAGCTGAGCCTCAGGACGCCGACCGCCATCACCCAGCTCACGCAGGTGAACGCCGACGTCCTCGAGGGGAAGCAGCTCGGCGCCGTCGAGGAGATCTGGTACAAGTCGTTCGACGGCACGCGCATTCAGGGGTGGATCATCAAGCCGCCGGGCTTCGAGCCGAGCCGCAAGTACCCGCTCATGTTGAGCATCCACGGTGGCCCGCATGCCATGTACAACACCGGGTTCAACTTCTCCTGGCAGGAACATGCGGCGCAGGGCTACGTGGTGCTCTACACCAACCCGCGCGGCTCCACCGGCTACGGCTCGGCGTTCGGCAACGCCATCAAGAACGCCTACCCGGGCAAGGACTACGATGACCTCATGGCCGGCGTGGACACGGTGCTCGGCCGCGGCTACGTGGACGCGCGGCGGATGTTCGTGTACGGGTGCTCCGGCGGCGGCGTGCTCACGGCGTGGATCGTGGGCCACACCAACCGGTTCGCGGCCGCGTCGTCGAACTGCCCCGTCACCAACTGGATGAGCTTCGTGGGCACCACCGACGGGCCCGGCTGGTATCGCAACTTCGAGAAGCCGTTCTGGGAGGACCCCACCGAGTACCTCAAGCGGTCGCCCATCATGTACGTGGGGAACGTGAAGACGCCGACGATGCTCATGACCGGCGTGCTCGACCTGCGCACGCCGATGCCGCAGACCGAGGAGTACTACGAGGCGCTCCGGTTCCGCGGCGTGCCCACGGCGATGGTCCGCTTCAACAACGAGTGGCACGGCACCTCGTCCACGCCGTCGAACTTCCTGCGCACGCAGGCGTACCTGCGCGCCTGGTTCGACCGGTATGCGCCGTCGGTGACGCCGTGAGTGCGCCGTCCCTGGCGCGCCACCGGTCGGGTGCGTTCGCCGCCGTCGTGCTCGTGTTGCTCGCGAGTGCGCCGGCGCGGGCGCAGACGGGCGAGACGGGTGAGGCGCTGATCAAGAAGATGGGCGCCTCCGCCGCGATCCCGAACCAGGGGTTCCCGGCGCCCAAGGCGCTCGTGTACAAGATCTCGTGGGACGTCACCGAGGGGCCGGCCAAGCCCGATTCCATGGTCACGGGATTCGCCCGTCCGGCCAACTTCCTCGTGATGACCGACGAGGCCGGGGTGCCGCGCCGCAACGTGCACCTCGCCCTCATCGTCCACGGCTCCGCCACCACCTCGCTCCTCGCCAACGACGCCTACCGCACGATCACCGGCGCCGACAATGCCAGCATCCCGCTGCTGCAGGCGTTGCACGGGGCCGGCGTGCAGATCATCCTGTGCGGGCAGGCGATGATGAACCGCAAGATTCCCCGCGACCAGTTGCTCCCGTTCGTGAAGGTGGCCAAGTCCGCCACCATGGCGCGCGCCGTCCTGCACGCGCAGGGCTACGCGAACTTCGCGCCGTAGCCCGTCGTTCTCGCCCACGACCCCTTCATTCGCCATGACCGACCGCGACGACGACGCGCGCTCCACCCCGGCCCACGATGCCATGTCGCGCCGGGAGTTCAACCGCCGGCTCGGCGTGGCCGCCGTGAGCGGCGCGATGCTGCCGGCGACCGGTGCGGTGGATGCGCACCAGGCGGGGCACGACGCGGACGCGCCCATGCCCGCGACTACGGGCGACATCTGCTACCTCCCGGCGACGCAGTTGGTGGCGCTGCTGCGCAGCAAGCGGCTGTCGGCGCGCGAGGTGATGCAGGCGCACCTCGCGCAGATCGAGCGGGTGAACCCCAAGGTCAACGCCATCGTCACCCTGGTGGGCGAGCGCGCCATGGCCGACGCCGCCAAGGCCGACGAGGCGATCGCGCGCGGCCGACCGATGGGCGCGCTGCACGGCCTGCCCGTGGCCCACAAGGACCTGGTGGACACCGCGGGCATCCGCACCACGCGCGGGTCGCCGTTCTATCGCGACCACGTGCCCACGACGGACGCCTCCATCGTCACGCGGATCCGTGCCGCGGGCGCCCTCACGCTCGGCAAGACCAACACGCCGGAGTTCGGTGCCGGTTCGCACACCTTCAACACGGTCTTCGGCGCCACGCGCAATCCATACGACGTGGGCAAGAGCTGTGGCGGCAGCAGCGGCGGCGCGGCGGTGGCGCTCGCCTGCGGCATGGTGCCGATCGCCGATGGCAGCGACACCGGTGGGTCGCTGCGCAATCCCGCCGCGTGGTGCAACGTCGTGGGCTTTCGCCCCACGCCCGGGCGGGTGGTGAGCGATTCGCACAGCTGGTCACCGCTCTCCACCGCCGGCCCGATGGCCCGCACGGTGGCCGATGTCGCCCTCTTCCTGAGCGCGATGGCCGGCCCGGACGCGCACAACCCGCTCGCCATCGACGAGCCAGCTGCGCGCTTCGCCAATCCGCTGGGCCGGAGCTTCAAGGGAGTGAAGGTGGCCTGGCACAAGGGAGTAGGCGGCATCCCGTTCGAGCCCGAGATCCGGGACACCGTCGACGCCAACCGGAAGGTGTTCGAGTCGCTGGGCTGCATCGTGGAGGAGGCGGAGCCCGACTTCACCGGCGTGGACGTCGCCTTCCCGACCCTGCGCCATCTCTCGTACCACACCGGCTACGCGGCGCTCGCACGGCAGCGCCCCGAGTGGGTGAAGGACACGATCAAGTGGGAGATCGCCGAAGCCGAGCGGCAGTCGGCGGCCGACGTGGCCCGCGCGCGTGCGCGGCAGTCGCTGATGTTCGAGCAGTCGGCGGCGCTGTTCGACGCGTACGAGTACTGGATCCTGCCGGTGACGCAGATGGCGCCCTTCGACGTCACCCTCGACTATCCGCGCGAGGTGGACGGCACGCCCATGGGCAGCTACATCGACTGGATGCGCTCCTGCTGGTACGTGACCTTCATGTCGAACCCCGCCATCTCGGTCCCCGCCGGCTTCACGAAGGCAGGACTGCCGGTGGGGATCCAGATCGTGGGCCGGTCGCGCCGCGACTGGAGCGTGTTGCAGTTGGCCCACGCCTTCGAGCAGGCCACGAAGCACGGCGCGCGGAAGCCCGGCGTGGTGGGCTAGCCGCACGCCGGGAGCGGGGGGCTCGCTAGCGCGCGCCGCCCCCCGTGGTCGTGTCCACCATGCGCCCGCGCACCACGATGAGGCGCACGGTGCCGGCCATGAGGTCGGCGCCATCCTTCATGGTGAACGGGGCCACGCTCACCGCCGTGAAGTCGGCGCGCTTCCCCACCGCGATCGCCCCCGCCGACTTCTCGTCGAAGCCCGCGTAGGCGGCCCAGGTCGAGTAGCCGCGCACCGCCTCTTCGGCGCTCATCCGCTGGTCGGGATACCACCCGGCGACCGGCATCCCCTGCTTGTCCTGCCGCAGCATCGCGGAGTGCCAGCCGTAGAAGAGGCTCCAGTCGGAGCCCGGCAGGTCGGAGCTGAAGGCCAGCGCCGCGCCCGCCTTCCGCAGCGTGCGCCAGGCGTATGCGCCGCGGACGCGATCCTTCCCCAGCCGTTCCCCGGCCCATGGCATGTCCTCCACCGCGTGTGGCGGCTGCATGGAGGCGATCACGCCCAGCGCGGCGAACCTCGGCATGTCGGCCGGGTGCACCACCTGCGCATGCTCGATCCGGTGACGCAACCCGCGCGCCCCGCTCGCCGCCTTGGTCACCGAGTCGATGAAGTCGAGCGAGCTGCGGTTGCCCTCGTCACCAATGGCGTGGATCCCCACCTGGAAGCCGGCCGCCATGGCGTCGGCGGCCACGGTGTGGTCGAAGCCGTAGTTGGCCCCGCTCACGCCGCGATGGCCCGCGCGGTCGCTGTAGTCGGCGAGCAACCGGGCACCGCGCGAGCCGAGGGCGCCGTCGTAGTACGCCTTCACGGAGCGGATCGTGAGGTTGCTCGCGTCGGTGCCCAGGCGCGGCCCGCGCTTGGCCCACTCGCGCACGAGGGCGGAGTCGCGTCCCTCGAGCATCGCGTACACGCGGATCGGGAGCACGTCCTTCGCGTCGAGGCGGAGCAGCGATTCCACCACGTCGCGCGGGGTGCCGGCCTCGTGCACGCCGGTGAACCCCGCGGCCGCCATCACGCGGAGGGCCCGCACCACCTGCGAGTCCCGCTGCACGGCGTTGGGGTGCGGCACGGCGCGGTCCACCAGCTCCACGGCGCGATTGATGAACAGGCCGTTGGGCGAACCATCGGCGCCGTGCCGGATCTCGCCACCAACGGGCGCCGCCGTGGCCGCGACGATCTTCGCCTCGGTGAGCGCCTTCTCGTTGGCCCACGCGGCGAAGCCGTGCAAGCCGCGCAGCAGCACGGGATGATCCGGCACGCGTTGCGACAGCAGCTTCTTGTCAGGGTAGCGATCGGCCCACGCCCCTTCATCCCACCCCCACCCGAGGATCCACTCCCCCTTGGGGGTGGTGGCGGCGCGCTTGACCACGAGTTCCACGGCCTCGGCTTCGGTAGCCGCCTTGGTGAGGTTCACGCGCTCAAGGGCGGTGCCCAGCTCGGCCACGTGCGTGTGCGCGTCCACCATGCCGGGGAGGAGCACGGCGCCGGCGAGGTCCACGACCTTGGTGGCATCGCCCTTGAGAGCCAGCGCGCCGGAGTCGGTGCCCACGTACACTACGTGCCCCGCGCGTACGGCCACGGCCGTGGCGTCGGCGTGCCACCCCTTGGCCGAGTCGAACGGCGCGCCGGCGGCGGGGCGGCCATCGGTGCCCGGTTCGGCCCATGCCAGCGTGAAGACGCGCGCGTTGTGCAGCACCAGGTCGGCGCGCGACGAGGGCTGGGCGCAACTGCAGAGGGCGAGGAGGAGGGCGGCGGCGAAGGAGCGCATGGCGGCAGTCGGGGAGGAAGCGTGGCACGGGGGGAACGGGAAGATGCGACGTTGTGGCGCGCTGCGCGAGCCGCGCGCAGATTGCCCGCATGCCCCCTCGCCATGCCTCCATGCCCGCGCGGCTCACGGAACAGGTGGTGACGACCGCGCTCGTGCTGGCGTGCGGCGTCACGCCGCTCACCGCCCAGGCGCCGCCTTCGGCCCCGAGCGGCTTCGCGGTCACGCACACCATTCCCGTGGGGCGCGGCCCGCACGGCATCCGGTTCAGCGCCGATGGGTCGCGGGCGTACGTGGCAGTGAGCGGCGATGGGCAGGTGGCGGTGCTCGACCTCGCGAGCATGCGCGTGGTCGAGCGGCTCCCGGCCGGGCAGGCGCCACTCGACCTCGTGGCGACCGGCGCGCGTGGCGCGGGCTGGATGGTGACCCAGTTCCGGGGCAACTCGATCGTGCCGCTCGCGGGCGGGAGCGGCGCGTGGGCCGTCGGCGGCGGACCGTCGTTCTTCTCGCCGCGCGTCGTGCGCGGCCGCGTCGCCATCTCGAGCGAGCGCATCGACACGATGTCGCTGATCGACGTGGCCGCGGGCGCGATCGTCGCCCGCTATCCCACCGGTCGGCGTCCATACCCGCCCGATGTCACCGCCGACGGCGTGCTGGCCTTCGTGCCCAACCGGGACGCGAACTCGGTGACCGTGATCGACCTGCTCAACCAGGCGGTGGTGGCCACCACGCCGGTGTGCGCGCGCCCCGAGGGCGGGGCGCTCACGCGCGACGACGTGTCGTACATCGTGGCGTGTGGCGGGTCCAACGAGCTGGCGTGGGTCAACACCGCCTCGTGGACCGTCACGGCTCGGCTCACCGACGGCGTCGGCCCCCGCCCCTTCTCGGTGGCCATCTCGAATGACGGACGGTGGGGCCTCGTGAACAATGCCAACGGCCGGACGGTGTCGGTGCTCGACGTGGCCGCGCGGCGGATCGTGGGCCAGCTCGCGGTGGACTCGCAGCCCATCGCCGTGCGCATGCATCCCGACGGACGCCGCGCCTTCGTCTCGAACGAGATCGGCGGGACGGTCAGCGTCATCACGCTGCCGGCGGCACCAGCGCGGAGCGTGGGCGCGCGGAAGACCGAGGTCATCATGCTCGGCATGATCCACGACCAGCACCGCACGAGCACGCGCTACTCCACCAGCGTGCTGCGGGCGCTGTTCACGGCCATCCGCCCCGACTTCGTGCTCACGGAGATTCCGCCCAACCGGTTCGAGGCGGCCAACGAGGAGTTCCGGCGCACGGGGGCGATCACGGAGCCGCGCGTGATGCGCTTTCCCGAGTACGTGGACGTCCTGTTCCCGCTCAGCCGGGAGCTGCCGTTCACGATCATCCCCACTGCGGGCTGGACAAGCCCCATGGACCAGTTCCGCAAGGCCGCCATGAAACGCATCGAGGCCGATCCCGCCCGGCGCGGCGACTGGGCCGAGTACGAAGCGGCGAACCACCGCGCCGACTCGCTGGGAGCGCTGCGCGGGTCCGACGACCCGCGGTTCATCAACTCCGACGCCTACGACGCGCTGCAGGTGGCGGCCCACGAGCCGTACAACCGCCTGTTCAACGTTGAGCTCGGGCCGGGCGGATGGGACAACATCAACACCACGCACTACGGCAACATCGCCCGCGCGCTCGACGCCCACGCCGGCCAGGGGAAGCGGTTTATGATCACCTATGGCGCCGGCCACAAGGAGTGGTTCATGCGCGAGCTGCGCAAGCGGCGCGACCTCGTGCTGCTCGACCCCGCGCCGTTCCTCGCGAAGGTGGGCCGCTAGGCCCGAGCGGCGATCACGGCGACGGCGGCGGTCGCCAGGGCGCCTTGATGCGCAGCGAAATCGCCGTCGTGCCCCAGTGAATGCGCATCACCGCGTCGTCGCGCACCACCGACGCGAAGTAGATCGCCATGCTCTCCATGTGCGACAGCGTCTCGGGGGTGAGCTCCACGCGCAGCTGGTCGTGCTCCGGGCCGGGATACGGCGTGTGGAACACGTGGGCGGCCTTGCTCAGGATGAACGTCCATGGCGCGCCACCGCGCGGGATCAACCAGATCGTGTACTCGCCCGCCGGCACGGCGCGCCCCTCGATGAGCACGTCGCGGCTGAAGCTGATGCGCGAGGCCGAATCGGCGCCCGGATGCCATACCTGCCCGTACTTCACGAGGCCGGTGTCGGCAAAGAGGAGCCGGCCGCGCGCCACGGGCCGCCCGTAGTGCACCTCGATGTCGGTGTTGGCCACCGATTGCAGCGAGGCGCCGCGTTGGCTGAAGGGAAAGCCCTGCGCGCCGGCGGACGCCGGGGCCATCCCGACCGCCGCCATCAGCGCCGCGCACGCAATGAAGCGCGGCGTCACCGGAGCTCCGCGCCCTCGACGAGCGTCGCGAGCCCCACCGCCGACCGCCCGTGCGGGTCCTGCCCGGCGCGAATCTCGTTCACCATCTCGAGCGCGGTCTGCGTGCACGGCGGCAGCTCCCGGCTGCTCGTGCCGAGCGGCGTCACGCGGTCGCCCCACTTGACGAGCGTCGCGGCCCAGGTGAGCCCGCCACCGAATCCGGGCATCAGGATCAACTCGCCCGGGGTCACGCGTCCCTCCTCCAGCGCCTCCACCAGGGCCACCGGCACGGTGGCCGAACTCATGTTGCCATACCGCTCCACGGTGAGCATCACCTTGCTCATCGGCAGCCCCGCGTACTTGGCCACCGCCTCGATGATGCGGAGGTTGGCCTGGTGCGGCACCACGAGCCCCACCTGTTCCGGCGTCACCCCCTGCTCGCGCAGCACGCGCGTGGCCGCCTCGCTCATGGCGTGCACGGCGCGCTTGAAGATCGCCTGCCCGTCGAAGTCCCACTTGGTGTCGCCAATGGTGATGTTGCGCCCCGTGTAGCCCACCCCCATGCCGCGCACCCTGAGCGTGCCGCGCGCGTCGGCATCGCAGCCGAGCACGCTGCCGATCACCCCCGATTCGGTGGCGGAGGCCTGCAGCACCACCGCCGCCGCACCGTCGCCGAAGAGCACCGCCACGCCGCGGTCGCTCCAGTCCATGTACTTGGTGATCAGCTCCACGCCGATCACGAGCGCGTTCTTCACCATGCCGCTGCGGATCATGGCCGTGGCCGAGCTGAGGCCGTAGAGGAAGCTCGTGCACGCGGTGTTCACGTCCATGGCGGCGGCGCGCCGGGCGCCCAGCGCATGCTGCACCCCCGAGGCGCTGTTGGGCACCGCCTCCTCGTTGCTGCAGCTGCCGTAGACGATCAACTCGAGATCGGCGGCGTCGAGGCCGGCACAGGCGAGCGCGCGCGACGAGGCGACCACGGAGAGTTCCATCGCCGACACGTGCGAGACGCGCCGCTCGCGCATGCCGGTACGCGTCCGGATCCACTCGTCGGTGGTGTCGAGGAAGGTGGAGAGGTCGGCGTTCGTGAGGACGGCGGGGGGCATGCACGCGCCCCAGCCGGTGATGGCGGCGTAGGTCATGGGGGAAGATTGCGCGCGCGCGGCGCCGGGCGCCACCTCCCGCCCGTGCCCGCGTGCCTGCGGCCTGCTAGCCGGCCGTCGACGTGACGCGGCGCGTGGCGATGAACAGCGGATGCCAGGGCCCCGCCGTGTCGTGCGCGCGCACCCGCGTGACCGTCACCACCAGCCCGGCCTCCTGCAACTGCCCCGCAAAGCCGGGGTCGTCCTCCGCCGACCAGTAGCCCAGCCAGCCGTCCGCCCTGAGCGCGTGCAGCGCGAGGCGGATCCCCTTGGCCTGGTAGAGTCGCGCATTGGCGTTCTCGAACAGCGCGATCGCGCCGTTGTCCACGTCGAGCATGATCGCATCGAACGCCTCCGCACTCTCCGCCAGCAGCCGCGTCACGTCGCCGTGGCGCACGTCGACCCGCGGGTCGGCCAGCGCCTCGCCCGCCAGCGCGTACGCCGGGTTGCGGTTCCACGCGGTGACGGCGGGCACGAGCTCCGACACCACCACCCGCGCATCGGCCGGCAGCACGGCCAGCGCCGCCTTGAGCGTGAAGCCCAGTCCCAGCCCGCCGATGAGCACCTGCACGCCGGACCGCTCACGCAGCGTGGCACAGGTGAGCGTCGCCAGCGCGTCTTCCGACTGGTGTCGCCGCGACGACATCAACTCGGCGCCATTCACGCGCAACAGGTAGGCGCCATCGTGCTCGAACAGCTCGAGCACCGAGCCATCGGGCGCGGTGGCCGCTTCGAGCTTGCGGAACGGCTTCACACGGGAACTCGCGGCTCGCGGTGCTGCGCCACGAACAGCGTGTGCCACGGCCCCGACGTCACGTGCGCGCGCGCCGACGTGACGGTGACGGTCAGGCCCGCCTCGCGCAGCGCCGAGACGAACGCCGCATCCTCGACCGCCGACCAGTACACCAGCCGCCCGCCCGGCCGCAGCGCGGCCGCTGCCAGGTGGATCCCCACCGACCGGTAGAGGTACGCGTTCCCTTTCGTTGTGAGCGCCTCCGCCCCGTTGTCGATGTCCAGCAGGATGGCATCGAACACGCCGGGACTGCCCTTGAGCACGCGCGCCACGTCGTCGTGGCGCACCTCCACCCGCGGATCGCTCATCGCCTCCGTGGAGATCGTCCACTCGGGGTTCAGGTTCCAGTCGATGACGGCGGCCACGAGCTCGGCCACCACGACGCGCGCGTCGGTTGGCAACAGCCGCAGCGCCGCCTTGAGGGTGAAGCCGAGCCCGAGCCCGCCGATCAGCACCCGGGCGCCGCGCTGCTCGCGGAGCGGGGCGCACGCCAATTCGGCCAGCGCGTCCTCCGAGTTGTGCCGCCGGGTGGACATGAGCTCCACCCCGTTCACCCGGATCTGGTAGGCGCCATCGTGCGCGTACAGCGAGAGCACGGTGCCGTCGGGCGCGGTGGCCTGCCCGAGCTTCTTGAACGGCTTCATGCGGGGAGCGGCGTGGACATGCGGAGAAACGTAGCCCGCACCCGAACGGCGGGTCAGCCGCGACGCCGGATCCGGTCGGCGACGTGCTCGCCGATCATCACGCTGCTCAGGTGCGTGTTGGCCCGCACGATGGTCGGCATGATCGAGGCGTCGGCCACGCGCAATCCGTCCACGCCGATCACGCAGGCATCCGGATCGACCACCACGTCGCGGTCCGTCGGCGCCCCCATGCGGCAGGTGCCGGCCACGTGATAGAGGTCGCCCGAGGCGTCGAGCATCCACGCGTCGATGTCGCCCTGGGCGTCGAACTCGTCGAGGGTGAGTCGCGTGGCCCCGTCGGAAAAGGCGGCCATGGCCGTGACCGACGCCACCGCCGGATGGCGCGCGATCGCCGACAGCCGCCGCAGCGCATCGCGCATCCGCGTCACGTCGCGCCCGTCCGACAGCATGTTGAAGTCCACCGTCGGGTGCTGCACGGCATCGGGCGACGTGATGCGAAGCGACCCGCGCGAGAAGGGCGCATAGAGGCATGCGTGCAGCGACCCCCACGACCGGTCGGGGCGATCGGCGGCGAGGAGGAACATGTCGTTGGGACCGGCGCCGGCGAGCCCCGACCCATAGCGGATGCAGAAGGTGTACGGGCGCGGTGCGGCGGCGGGGCGCGCGGCGTCGCTGGTGAAGTCCACGCGCAGCCCGAACGCCGGATGCTCGGCGAGGTTTGCCCCCACCCCGGGGCGATCCACCAGCACCGTCACGCCGGCGCCCTGCAGCACCGACGCGGGCCCCACACCGGAGCGCATCAGGATCGCCGGCGAGTGCACGGCGCCGGCCGAGAGCGTGACGTGCGCGGCCGCGATCGTGGTGGCTCGCCCGTCGAGGAGCACGCGCACGCCGGTGGCCCGGCGCGCATCGAACGTCACCACGTCGACCAGGGCGTTGCCCACGATGTGCAGGTTGCGCCGGGCGCGCGCCCCCTCGAGGTACGCATCGTTGGTGGACACGCGCACCCCGTCCCGGTGGTTGCTCGCGATCGGCGAGGCCCCCGTGGACGCCGGATCGTT
>JANLSF010000321.1:0-3106 GCA_031362285.1 Gemmatimonadota bacterium
CGCTCGCCGCCCAGGTGGCCACGCACTTCCACCTGCCGGTGGCCGACCTCGCGCGCGCCGAATCGGCCGTGCGCAAGCTCATCCCCGAGAGCCTGGTCCGGAAGCACTTCATCTTCCCCATGCGGGTGGATGACCGGGTGCTCACGGTGGCAACGGCCGACCCGACCGACATGAACATGGAGCAGGACGTCGGCTTCGCCGCCGGGCGGACGGTGCGCTGCGAGGTGGCGTCGCCGCAGGCGCTGCACGACATGATCGAGGCCACGTACTCGCCCGAGCAGACGATCGAGCAGATGCTGCGCGGCGTCGAGGATGCGGGTTCGGGGCTGCGCGTGGTGGACGAGGAGGAGGTCAGCGCCGCGGACCAGGTGGCCGCCGATGACGTGCGCAGCGGCCCGGTGGTCCAGCTCGTGAACCTCGTGCTGCAGCGTGCGATCGAGCGCGGCACCAGCGACATCCACCTCCAGCCGGCCGGCTCGCAGGGCATCGTGCGCTACCGCATCGACGGCGTGCTGGTGAACTCGGGGCAGATGCCCCTCCCGGCGCTCAACCGGGTGATCTCGCGCATCAAGGTGCTCGCGAAGCTCGACATCGCCGACCGCCTGCGTCCGCAGGATGGGCGCGCCCGCGTCATCATGCACGGGCGCACCTTCGACCTCCGCATCTCGACGATCCCGGCGCGTGGCGCCGAGAAGTGCGTCATCCGCATCCTCGACTCGCAGCGCGCCGTCCCCCTCTCGCAAGTGGGGTTGCTCGACTTCGAGTTGGCGAAGTTCAAGCGGCTGCTCACGCACCGCGACGGCATCGTCGTCGTCACCGGGCCCACGGGCTCGGGCAAGACGACCACGCTCTATGCCGCGCTCCAGGAAATCCACGGGCCCGACATCAACATCATGACCGTCGAGGACCCCATCGAGTACGAGTTGCCGGGGGTCACCCAGATCCAGGTCGAGGTCAAGCAGGGGGTGACGTTCGCGTCGGCACTCCGGGCGATCCTGCGCCAGGACCCCGACGTGATCTTCGTGGGCGAGATCCGCGATGCCGAGACGGCGGCCATGGCCGCGCAGGCGTCGCTCACCGGGCACCTCGTGCTCGCCACGCTGCATACCAACGACGCACCGAGCGCGGTGCGCCGCCTCTCCGACCTGGGCCTCGACAACGCGACGATCGCCGCCACGCTGCGCGGTGCGGTGGCCCAGCGCCTCATCCGTCGCATCAACCCGGCGTGCGCCGAGCCCATCGGCCCCGACGACGCCTTGAACGAGGACGAGGAACGGCTCTCGGCCGTCTACGGCGTGCGACCGATCACGCGGATCTCCGCGGGCGAGGCCGCGAAGGAAGCGGGCTACCGCGGACGGCTGCCGCTCGCGCAGGTGTTCGAGGTCACCCCCGACATCACCGAGATGATCGCCCAAGGCAAGACGTTGGGTGCGATCGAGGCGGCCGCCATCCAGCATGGCATGCGCTCGCTGCGGGCCACGGGCATGGAGCGCGTCGCGCTCGGCCACACCACTCTGCAGGAGCTCGAGCGCGTGCTTGGCGACGTGGATGAGCGGGCCGCGTCCTCCGACAGCGCCGCCCCCGACGCCGGCACGACGGCCTCGGCGACCTCGGCCGCGCCACCGGCCGCGTCTGGGGGGCCGGCGACGCACCCGTCGGACACCCCGGCCGTGGCCGACCCGCGCCTGGCGCGCGGAACCATCGCCATGGCCGCCGATCGGGCCCTCGCGGCCCTCGCCGACGACGGAGGCGCGGACAGCCCCTTGCACGTGCTCGTGGTGGATGACGACGGCGCGAACCGGATGATCGCCCGGGCGCTCCTCATGTCGGAGAAGTTCCAGGTCACCGAGGCCACGGATGGCGCCGAGGCACTGCAGCTCCTCGGCGCGGGCACGCTGTTCGACCTCGTGGTGCTCGACCTGGACATGCCCAACGTGGGTGGGCGAGAGGTGCTGCACGCGCTGCGCGCCGACGTGGGCAGCGCCGGGATCCCGATCATCATCCTCACGGGGTCGAGCGACGCCGAACTCGAGACGAGCCTGCTCGACGAGGGGGCCGACGACTACATGCGGAAGCCCTACGATCCGCGGCGTTTCCTCGGGCGCGTCAAGGCGACGCTGCGGCGCTCGCGCGGCTGACCGGCGCCGGCCTCAGGCGCTCGCGACCTGGGTGATCGGCGCGGGGACGGCCACCTTCACGCCATGCGCCGCGAGCAGGTCGAGCATGTGCAGCAGCGTGGCCTCCCGCCAGGCGCGGAACTCGTCGGGGTCGCGCGTCATCAACCACGCCATCACCTCGATGTTGATCGCGTAGACGCCGAACTCCTTCACGCGCACGATCACCCGGTCGGGCCACACCCCGGGATGCGCGCGCAGCGCACCCTCGATGGCATCGCGCGCCGCGCGCAACGCCGCCGACGGGGTGCGGTACTCAACTCCCAGCAGGGCCTGGAAGCGGATCCGGTCGCGTTCGGCGAAGTTCTCCGTGCGCATCTCCGCCAGCTTGCCGTTGGGCAGCGAGATGACCGTGCGATCCATCGTGCGGATGCGCGTGGAACGCAGGCCGATGTTCTCCACCTCGCCCTCGAACTCCTCGATCTTCACCCAGTCGCCCACCCGGATCGGCTGGTCGAGCCCGAGCGAGACGGAGCCGAAGAAGTGCTCGAGCGTCTTCTGGGCGCCGAGCGCCACGGCAATGCCGCCGATACCGAGGCCGGCCAGCAGCGTCCCCACCGGATAGCCGAAGTCGGCGAAGATGCCGATGATGCCGATGAAGACCACCAGCACGCGCGACACGCGCCCGCCCAGCGAAATGGCGGAGCGCATGGCCGGCCGGCCGGCGGCGAAGTCGGCATCGGGGAGGAGGCGCACCGCGACGGTGACGGCGCGGAGCGCCCACCAGGTGAGGGCGATGACGGTAACGGCGCCCACCACGGCGCCCAGCACCCGGCGCCCGGCCACGGTCACGAGCACCGACGACGACGCGGCCTGGAAGAGCAGCGCCGCCAGCACCGTGAGGGTCGGGGAGCCGAGCACCGAGACGAGCACGCCGGCGGAGTGCTCCGTGGTCATGGGCAGCGCGTGCACGGCGGCGCGGAGGACCGGCC